>JAIXTU010000355.1 GCA_027483785.1 Flavobacterium sp. | reverse complement strand
TTACGGAGGTAGGTTTGTGAATAAAGATGGCTCCGCGAATATTAGCAAACGCGGACTTTCCTTTTTTGATCGTATCAGTTGGTATCACACCATGCTCGATATGCCTACTTGGAAGTTCTTGTCTATTTTAATTGGATTCTATTTCGCGATTAATCTAGTTTTTGCCAGCTTGTACTATCTTATCGGTATTGAGTATTTAAACGGTATCGACAACAATGGTTCTGAGTGGCTAAAATTCGGAAAAGCTTATTTTTTCTCGGCTCAAACATTTACCACTGTGGGTTATGGTCATATTTCGCCGAACGGATTTGCGACTAGTACTTTAGCCGCTGCCGAAGCCTTAGTTGGTTTGTTGAGCTTTTCAATTGCAACAGGTTTATTTTTTGGACGTTTTAGCAGACCGCGCGCGTACATTAAATTTTCCGACTGCGCGGTAATTGCACCTTATCGCGGTGGTACAGCCTTAATGTTGCGTCTGGTTCCTTTCAAAAACACAAATTTAACCGATGCCTATGTCAAAATTACCTTAGGTATGGTAGTTGAAGAAGACGGGAAAAAAGTCAATAAGTTCTATCAGCTTCCTCTTGAGATGCAGCACATAAATTTGCTAACCTTATCGTGGACAGTTGTGCATCCGATTACGGAGGAAAGTCCGCTCTATCAATTCACGGCAGAAGATTTCGCTAAAATTGAAGGCGAAATTTTAGTATTCATTAAAGCCTTCGACGAAATGTTTTGTACCACCGTTGCAGCAAATTCAAGCTATCTGTTTACAGAAATTAAGTACGGTGCAAAGTTTAACATGATGTATTTCGATGCACCTGATGATACGATAACTATACTGGAACTCGACAAACTAAACGACGTAACCGAAGTAGAGTTGCCAAGTTAAAATTATTGAGTTCGAATAAGAACGAGCTTCGCAAGTTTTAGAATGCGTATCATCTTCGTTTACTTACTGGTTTAATTATCAAAGCACGCATTTATTGCGCTACATATTAACCAGTAATCGGAATGATTTTTAAGCTCTGGAGTATTTTCAGAAAAATCAAGCTTGTATTTTACTGCTTCAGTAAAAACGTTCCTGTTACGTCGATTTTATTGCTCACTTTCGATTTTACGACACTCGGAATTTTAATCGCATAATCGCTGGCATTCACGTTGAAAGAGGTTTGAATTTCGATGCCGCCGTCGTTCTTTCTGATTTTAGCTGCTGCGTTAACGTCATTGGTTCTTCCGTGCATTTCGAGTTTACCTTTTATTTGATATTCTGTCCACGAAGTAGTGAGTTTATCGGCGTTAAATCCTTTGATTTTTCCTTTAAAAGTAGCTTTTGGATAAGTGTCGCTTTCTACGTAATTTTCATTAAAATGCTCTTCCATCAATGCAATTTTAAAACGGAATGCTTTCATGAGCGCCAATGCTGCGATTTCCCCATTTTCTTTATTTAAGACACAGGTAACATTTTCGTTTTTAGCTTTAACTTCTTCAAAACCCGGAACACTGGCTTCAAAGGCTAGCTTGCCCGTTTTTGTTGTTAATTTTTGAGCAAGCGAAAGGCTTGTACTGAGGATAGCGAATAAAAAGAGTATTTTTCTCATGGTTTTTGGATTTTAATTTTGAAAGCCGTCTTGCTGCCAACGCACAAATAGTTCTATCGTTGCATCGGGAAAACGCGGGCCACCTTGCGGCATAAGTAAATCGTTGCCGTTAGGAAGTGCTATACGTCCGAGTAAATCTTGGTTTAAAATGGCATTTCTTACTTGATTGACGGTTACTAAGGGCATCGGAGCACCTAAAGTAGGAACGGCGCCGTGGCAATTGGTACAGCTGTTAGATACAATGGGAGCAATATCTCGCGAATAAAGCACTGCTTCATCTGCCGGAACTTCCGCTATTAAGTCGTTTGTACTATCGTTTGTACAAGAAGTTAGCGCCACTGCAAAACTTATTACAATTAGATATCGTAAATACATCATATTACTCAACTTTTTATCTATTTTTAAATCTACAAAACAATTTCTATGAATCGCAAAAAAATTATCATCATCTGTTCCGCTCTTGTACTGCTCTGCTTTTTGGGCTATCTGTATGTTTACAAAGGGCATCGGGATATTTCTTCTGAGGATGCTGTAGCAACGCTTTCGGTTGCGCAACTCAACGAGCAATATACTCAATCTGCCGAGAAAACAACGCAAAAATTCCTGGATCAAACTATTGTTATATACGGGAAAGTAACGTCTTCAGATTTAAAATCTAAGAACTTATTGATAGACAATGGAGTAGATGTTACCTTGACGATGGCTGCTGCTGGACCCACGCCAGGAGCTGAAGTTCGTGTGAAAGGGCGCTATGTTGGTTTCGACGATTTGCTCGAGCAACACAAAATTGTAGACGCAACATTAATTACAGAATAAGATGAAAAAGAATATTTTACTAGTTTGTTTATTGGCGTTTTTTGCGGGACAAGCTCAAGATGATTTGTTGAATGAAATCGACACGGCGAAAGCCGAGCCTGTGGTCGAATCGGCTTTTAAAGCCTTGAAAATTGTAAATCTTGAATCAACGAAATTGGCAGCGAAAGGCGATTTCTATTTCATTGTAGCGCACCGTTTTGCTTCTATTGAAACGGGTTTCGAAGATTTTTTTGGACTTGATAATGCCGTTACTCAACTTAAATTTTTGTACGGCGCAACCGATTGGCTTACAATCGCAGCTGCGCGAAGTGAACAAGCTTACGACTTTTCGGCAAAATACAGTTTGGTACGTCAGAAAGTTGGAGGTTTCCCAGTAGCCATAGTTGGATTTAACAGTTTGGGAATAAACAATGAATTGGATAAGGCTATCTATCCGAAATTAGAGTTTAATAATCGTCTGATTTATGTTTCGCAATTGTTGGTTTCGCGGAAGTTTTCAAAGCGCCTATCGCTCGAATTGGCACCAACTTTCTTTCATGAGAATTTTGTAGATATCGATTCGCAAGACAATAGCCAGTTTGCTGTTGGAATGGGTGGTAGATATAAGATAAGTAACCGCGTTTCCATAAATGTTGATTATGCAGCCCATTTAAATCGTTCAACAGATTCTCCGTATCGCAACCCGCTTTCCCTAGGAGTTGATGTAGAAACAGGTGGACATGTATTTCAGATGCATTTCTCGAACAGTCAAGGCATACACGAAGCAGGTTTTTTAGGCAGAACAACGGGTGATTGGAGCACCGCCAATATCTTTTTTGGATTTAACTTAGTTCGTGTTTTTTAAAAGATTTACTTCATAAAAAAAGGCGTCGTAAGAAATGCGACGCCTTTTTTATTGTTATAACTTACAGCTTATTGCTTAATGAACTTAGCTGTTTTGCTTTTACCGTCAGTTGTTTTGATAACGGCAACATATGTCCCTGTAGTAAGGTTAGAAGCATTCACTGTGTTGTTTTTCACCAATCCTTTCAATATTTTCTTACCAGTAAGGTCGAATATTTCGTAAGAGTCGAGTTCAAAACCATCTGCTTTAATGTTAAGCGATTCGCGAACTGGGTTTGGATAAATACTAACAATATCTTGTGAAACGCCACCTGTAGAAAGCGTTTGTCCTTCTGTAAGAATTATCGCTTTGTTTACCTCAGGTCCCCACAATTCGTCGATTGTTCCAGAAGGCCATTTAACAACTACTTTAACAATCGATTCGTTAGATCCAAGTCCGAAATGCGTATTTAATGAACTCATGTGACGGAATCCGTCGCCGCTCCTAACATCGCGAATTTGCATGCCAGACGCAGTATGCATTTCGATACGCGCCCCAATACCATTTTTATTGCTTTGAACACCATTCAAACAGATCTTAGACCAATTGTTATCATTGCCATTCGCCAAGTAAATCTGATTTCCATTTTGAATATCTAAGAATCCGTCGTTGTTTAAGTCGCCTATAGGTCCATTAGTTGGTATAATCCCTTGAGGTGTAAAAGTCCAATCACCATTGTTTTTCATAATGGTACTGCTGCCCATAAAGATATCAACCCATCCATCATTGTCGTAATCGTGAGCGTTATTTTCAATGTTAGTTACTGGAAATGTATCAAGTCCAGATCCTACGGTAATATCGGTAAAAGTACCGTCGCCGTTGTTTTTTCTTAGTTTGTGCCCGCCATCTGCAAATGAACTTGCCCCAATCATCGCATCCATATCGCCATCATTATCAAAATCAGCCCATGCCGCCGACCACGATTGCGAAGGTTCATTCATTCCCGCAGCAACACTAACGTCTGTCCATGTGTTATTACCGTCATTTCGGTGTAATTCGTCAACTTTCGCATTAGAAGCGCCACCACGACATTTCGCTATGAATAAATCTTGGTCGCCGTCGTTATCGTAATCAACAAAAATAGAGCCGTAGTTTCCACCTGAAGGAAAATCTCCAATGCCACCTTGACTAAAACTAAAATTTCCGTTGCCGTCGTTCAAGTAGCGTACATTTGGTTGCACATCGTGACACACAAAGGCATCTAGATTTCCATCATTGTTTAGGTCAATGAAGTTACTTCTTTGCGAAAAAACATATTCGTTTCCTTGCATTAACGTAAAACCTGTTCCAGCGGCATCTTGTTTCATAAAAGCAACGCCAGAACCATTTCCATACAGTAAGTCGTTTTTACCATCTTTGTCAATATCTCCAGCTGCAACGCTCCATGTAGGCATAAAGTTTGTAGAAGGTGCCGACATTTGAATTGTTGTAAATCCACCTCCATTAGGGATTTGACGCAAAACAGTTACCTGATTTGGTGCAATCGAAACAATATCGTCCAAATAATCACCATTCATATCAACTACACAATTTTGATAGCCGCCAGCAACAGAAATCGACTGTTGGGTGAAAGTCATAAATGGTGGTGGTGGTGGAACGAATTCATTTTCTATTAGAGAAAAAGTAAAGCCGTTATCGCTCCAATTGTTATCAAAAGCGATGTAATAAGTTGTACCTGCAGCAGCTACAAAATCAGCAACAGAAAGATAACTTGGATTGCCTAAATTACCACTATCATCGTCGCCGGTAACACAAGTAAGAGATCCACAATTTCCTGAATAAACTGAAAAACGAGTATCTCCGTTGAGGTTTACCTGCAAGTCAGTTGAAATTGTTACTGAATATGTTTGCGATGGAGTGTACACATACCAGTTTGCTGCCGTAGCTGGATCTCCAGTATTGCAGAAAGTTGTGTGAGGTGTTCCAGAAATCGTAGGAACAACGGTTAATCCGGCTGTAACTGGAACTGCAGTTGCACAATTTGATTGTGCTAGAGCTGCCTGTAAGGACAGTACGGAGAGTGTTAAAAGTAGTTTGTTTTTCATGGTAATTAGTTACAGTTAGGTAATGAGTTAATCCATTCTTGAATCATTGCTACAGCTTCTTCATGAACTAGTGAACGTCCAAGTAATGGCATCCGAATACTTTCATCGGTGGTATTCAATCGTGAGTTGAGGGCAGAACGTGCAATTCGACCAGGCGAAACAATAGCACTAGTTCCGTCATTGAGCGGATCTTGCGGCGTCATACAAACACCTAGATTTGTATTTGAAGTAGATTCACTGAAAGCAAATCGCATCGGACGATAACTGCAGTGACTTCCTTCCTGATGGCAATGAGCACAATTGATGTCGATGTAGGAGCGAACACGTGTTTCCAGCGGTTTTGAAGTATCTTTCCAATCAACTATGGTGTTTATTTCTGCTGGAAAATTGCTGTCCAAATATCCCATTTCAACCCATTTTGCAAGTTGATTTTTGGAACCATCTGCAAAAGTGTAGTTGTTGTTTAGGTTTTGTGGTTTTGGTCCGATTGGAATTGCTTTGTCAGTCATCTTATGACAAGTTAAGCATTCGCCATTACTTGGGAATCTGTAATTAACCGATTTTAAATTTCCATATTCGTTTATGAAACTGATTTCTCGATATCCACCTTCGGTAACTAAATTCGCTTCAGTTTGTTCGTCGTTCCAAATATATTCCGCGAAAATCCAACCGTCTTCTTTTTTAATCAACAAGCGGGTTTCCATAATACGAGTTGTATTACTAGGCTGCACATTGTCGTAATAAAATGTTTTAATTATTACGGCACCGGTTGGAAATTCTAATATCTTACCATCACCATTGTATGTAGCTTTTACGCCTTTAGGCATCCACACAAATCGTTTTTTGTGAGCGTAATCTGTAAATAGTTGGCTGATAGGTTCGTAGGGTAAAACGCCGAGTGAAGGGTTTTGAAGTTTCATATCCCCTTCAAAAAACTTGTAATCGGATAGTTTAGCGTAAGGAACGGTCGACAGATCCACATTAACAGGACTTACAGGCGTGTATTCATCATCGTCGTTATCTCCGGAGCATGATGCAATTAAAGCTGCGGTTCCAAGGATACAAACAATAAACCATGCGTAATACTTTCTCATATGTTCGGCAAAATGATTTCAAAAGTAAGAATTTGATATGTTTTTTTTGAATTTTTTATTAATTCAAATGTTAAATTGGTAGTTATAGCTTTTTTCTCGCTGTAAATACAAGCCTTTAGGGATTCAAAAAACTACGATCTCTAAATTCTTAAATTCGTAATTGAGACAATTTTTGTTAAATCTGCTGACTTCATGATGCGTGAATTTTAGAAAAGTTGCTTGTTCGATTTCTTTAATATCAAGCAGAAGTGTATTTTTTCGTGTCTACGTTATTTCCATAATAGTTGCAAACGCGAAACGACTCTTTTAATGTTTGCTTCTAGTTTATTCACTGCCTCAGTCATTTCTGCTTTAGCTATACCTTTTGAAGTAAATAAGGATTCAAGTTTTAGAGAACTTGGTTCTTGTCCGTCCATAAATTCTATCACTTCAATTTTTAGCTGACGTTTTCCTTCCGTTAAAATAAAAGTTAATCGAACTTTTACGTGGTAGGAGTAAGTTTCGCCAAGACTTGAATAGGTAAAAGCATTACGTCTTACAGTTTCTACTCTGATTACTTCGCCACGATCTTGAAAGTCATATCCATTTCGAAAATTCTGTTCTGCCCATCGTACGATTTTGTCTTTTAAATCGGGCAATAATCGGTTATCACTAATGTTAATAGTTGGTATTCCCTCTTTGGTTAATGTAATTTTTTGACCGTAAACTACATTCGCTAACATGATTAACAGTCCAATGATAAATTTTGTTTTCATGAGTTTTAGCGGTATTTCAACTGTTGAAGTTTCTCGTTGTAAGTTAAGAATTTGGAGGGAAATATCCGATTTAACGCAGCAGTATCTTTAATGGCATCAATATGTTCTAGTTTAAAACCATCAGAAGTACATACCAATACTTCGTTAACCGCCTCAAACATAAATTCGACGTCGTGCGTAGAAAATAGTACCAGTTTATTTTTCTCAGTAGCAAGTTTATTAGTGATGTAAAGTAATTCCGACTTTTTTGCCGGATCTAGATGCGTAGTAGGTTCATCTAAGAGGAGTATCGGTGTATCCTGCGCCACTGCACGTGCGAGCATGACAAGCTGAAATTGTCCATCGCTTAACTCAACGCCTTTATTGTTCAGAAAAGGGAGGCAGTTGCAAATGGTTGCCGCTTCATAACATAGCGCCCGATCTGTTTCACTTTCTTTGTAAAACCAGCTTTTATGCGGGTTTCTTCCCAAGCCAATCAATTCCTCAACGGTCAAATCGGCTACAAAAGGTCGGCCCGTCAAAACAATAGCAACCTTTTTTGCGCGCTGTTCAGGGGTTAATTGTTGCAGATTTGTACCGTTCCATAGGCAGCTTCCGCCGATTGGATCTAGAATTCCCGCAATAGTTTTCAATAAAGTCGATTTTCCAATTCCGTTACGTCCTAAAATGGCATAAACATTACCTGCTTTAAAACTAGCAGAGAATGGCTCGTTTAACTGCTTTTTTTCAAATCCGACCACCAAATTTTCCAAACCTAATTCCATAGTCTGCATTTTAAACGTTGCGATTTTTCAAGATTAGGTACATTACAACTGGCGCCCCAATGAGCGACGTTACCGCATTGATTGGCAAATTCCATCCTTCAATCGGAAGGTTACATAATAGGTCAGCTAAAAGCATAATGGTACCACCAGTGGCAACAGTTAATGGAAATAACTTTTGATGCGTGTTTACACCGTATAATTGTCTGCTTAAATGCGGGACGGCTAAACCAACAAAAGCAATTGG
>JAIXTU010000050.1 GCA_027483785.1 Flavobacterium sp. | reverse complement strand
AACGGCTGTCTACTTCGTTAGATTTTATTGCGATACTACAGTATCCCAATAGAAATCCGCCTTGTATCCAACCATTTATCTGTTTTCTGACCGCAATTTTTAAATCGAACTCAGGTTTTGCGGCACTACGGAATTTCCACTACTGTGTTGCCAAAAAGATTTAGCGAATGCTTCGACAAGCTCAGCAACCACGCGACGGCGCTCTGTGAAACGTTTGCGAAGCGTTATGATTGTAGCGCCGGCACCCCTAAAAGAGAATCATTTATTGCATAGCCCCCTTTTTGCAATACTGCTTTAGAATGAACACAATGTTTTACGAATAATTTGGTTATAGTAACAAGCTATGGTTGTAAGATTTTGCGATAAGGTTGTCGAATAAATAGTGCGACAATTGCAGCGTCGATCTTTTATCAGTCATTGATTTTAATAAAATTTGAATGAATATTTATTTTTTGACGGCTATTCTGCTAGCTGTCGTGCTTCTAGTCTATTTTCTGCGATCGGCTAAAAAGAAAAGTAATACTATGCTTTATCTCGGATTAGCGATTGGTATATTCACTTTGGTTATCCACAATACTGATTTTTCTTGCTTTGGTGCGTCGACTCCCATCGACATAAAAGTAACCAATCAAACCAATCGTGAACTTAAAATTTATACGATTAGTTTTTGGGACGATTTCAGTGGAAAACCGCAAAACTTTACGGCTTTTCGGGAAGTTCTGAACCCAAAGCAAGCAACAACTATTTGCATGGATAACGATAGTTGTAACTTTTGGCTCGTCGCAAAGAATGGCAGTGATAAAGTAGTTTACCTCAATCAGGTTACGGACAATAGTTCTATGTTTTCTTTTGAAATACGCGGTGAGTCAACCGCTTTGGAAAAGGGTAATACGCACTTAGCTTTAAAACTGACCGCTGACGCAGATCAAAGTCGGCAGCTTGAACAACTTAGTAAATGGCTAAATGTCGTTTTTGGTTGCTTAATTTGTTTTGTATTTTTCAGGAATAAATTAAAAATAAATGGATCACACCGTTAAAAGCTCATTTTTTTCTTGGCGCATTGCTTTACTCGGAAGCCTGTTACTTTCGCTAGTACTTGTTGGTTGCGATTCTCATTCTTCCAAAAAAGAAATGCAAATGGTTGTTATTTCGGCACCAGATTCATTGGCAAAAAATACGAATATTCCGCAGCCTGCTCCTCCCGATTTTCACAATCGATTTTACACAGACCTAGTTTTTATTCTAGACAGCGTTGATAATGTGCATGTATATCAAACAGCTAAGTGTTATAACTATGAAGTTGAAGGTTTGCCCGATTATCATTTTCCAAATTTTATCGAATTACGCCCCGAGGATTTAGTAACCCTAAACAGCGATAGTTTTATTAGCTTTTTTAAAAACAACATTGAAATCGATGATCCAGAAGGAGTAGGTAGGCGTAAACATTACTACTTTGCAAGTGAAACAGATACGATAAAGAATAGAGCTTTGTATGATTTCTTTGATCATATTAGGAAGAGTCGGCGAGCGCCTTTTTACATTATTCGTAGGACAACCGAGGAGGAAAATAAGGTCTTGGAATTTAAAAAGCAAAGAAGATTCTATGCTCCACAATTGATTTCATGGTCGGCAAATTTTTTAAATGGAAGCTGCAAACCTTACACGGCAGACTATAAAAAAGTGGAATCTCAAATCAGAATTTTCCGCAAGGCAAAGACCACATTTGATCCCGAGTTGAATACTTCGGTTCCTAATTTATAAGATATTTCAATTTTTAAAATTTATATTTTTACAGTTGAACTCTGTGAACAAAAAAACAAGTTTGAGAAAGTATTTGATGCTGTCATAACCGTAGAAAACATATTTATAAAATGAAAATTTTTCGAGGACTACTGTGTTTGCTACTTTTTATAAGTTGCCAGTCGAATACCAAAGGGAAGGTCAATACAGATTCAAATATTGAAAATTTCGAGGTTTTTTACGACCGCTTTCACAAGGATTCTGTTTTTCAAATGTCTCGACTAGCATTTCCTTTGGCGGGAGGCAATTTTGATAATGGGCAAGAGTATCAATGGACAAAAGACAATTGGAGTCTGTTAAAAGTTAGAATACAAGATGTAGACACCACAAAATTTAAAGTTAAGTATCTGAAAACAGATAAAGAGTTTTACGAGAAATTCTGGCTTGAAGAATCTGGATTTTGGGGTGAATATCGGTTTGAAGTACAAAATGGTTGCTGGTATTTGACTTATGCGGTCGAACACAATTTATAAGTTGTTTCTTATTTTTTGAGACAAAACCTCGATGGCGCGGATTTGCTTCGTCTGTTCAGCTAGAGCCTCGGGTGCAATCCGTGCTCTGCTCCACAATCGTTCCCCAATTAATGCCCGATTTCCCTTACTATAATTTCCTGTGATTACGACTGTTTTTGCGCACATTCCTGGGTGAGCGATAGCAGCGGTATACTACTAACCTGAGTTCGATTAAAAATCTTTGTCAGAACGCTTTAAATCAACAAATTGTGAAATCAAACGGCAATAGAAAGGAACAGCTTCAACGCTAAACAGATAAACGGCTGTCTACTTCGTTAGATTTTATTGCGATACTACAGTATCCCAATAGAAATCCGCCTTGTATCCAACCATTTATCTGTTTTCTGACCGCAATTTTTAAATCGAACTCAGGTTTT
>JAIXTU010000149.1 GCA_027483785.1 Flavobacterium sp. | reverse complement strand
TGGCTAAAAACACATCAATACTACTCGGCGATCATTTTAATAATTTCATTAATGAAGAAGTTGCTTCTGGTCGTTACAGCTCGGCGAGCGACGTAGTACGATCAGCGCTCAGGCTTCTCGAAATGGAAGAGCAAAAAATCAAGTGGCTTCGAAACGAACTTGAAATCGGAGAGAAAAGCGGTTTCGTGGAAAATTACGATCCTAGAAAACATCTTGAAGAACTCAGGAAAAAGCATTCATGAAATATAGAATCACAGAATCTGCGTACCATGATTTGAGCAACATTTACTTTTATACGCTCCAAAAGTGGTCGGAAGATCAAGCAAGTAAATACTTCGATTCGATAATTCAAGAAATAGAGTTGATCAGCCAAGCACCGGAAAAAGCCAAACAAATACCTCAAGTAGGACAAGACTTCTTTTATTTCAAAGCCCTATCTCATTATGTGTTTTTCAAAAAGAATAATGATACAGTTGAAATCATCAGGATTTTACACAAAATGATGGATTTCCCTAAGCACCTGGAGTAAAAACGTCTTATAATCGCCAGTTCACGCAATCGATAGCTTAGAGTGGCTTTATTCCAACAAACCAAGACTTTTTCTATCGTTAAAGGTATAAATAATCTTTGGTTTCGGTACTTCAGGTTTTAGTGTGTAACCTCCCCATTAAAACGAACTGTTTACAAGAAGAAAAACAGTAGCTTGTTAAAACAGTAATTATGAGAAAGAGAAACTTTTACTAGTCTTCATTGCTTAGATTACCCGTGCGGAGCCACATACCAATAGTAGCCATACCTTATCCGATATGAGCAAATAGAATCCTGAATAAATCGATCAAAAACAGTTTCCCAATTTGGGAACTTTTTTTTACCTTTGAAAAAAGGAAAAGGAATTGAGAATAATTTCGAAAAAAATATTGCGTGATTTTTGGAATGCTCATGCTGATTCAGAACAACAACTAAAATCTTGGTATCAAGAAACGAACAATGCTGAATGGAAAACTCCAAATGACGTTAAAAGAGAATATCCAAGTGCGAGTATTCTAACCAACAATCGGATTGTATTCAATATAAAAGGAAATAAGTACAGATTAATTGTTAGAATAAATTACGACCATCAAATGATCTGGATTCGATTCATTGGAACACATGCAGAATACGACAAGATTAACGCCAACGAAATTTAAAAGCTATGGAAATTAAACCTATAAAAAACGAAAATGATTATAATCAGGCTTTGGAAAGATTAGAAATGATCTTTGACGCAAAGCTCGGAACGCCAGAAAGCGATGAACTGGAAGTACTTGGAATTCTAATTGACCAATATGAAAATGAGCATTTCCCAATTGGATTACCCGATCCAATCGAAGCAATAAAGTTCAGAATGGAACAAATGGGCTACAATCAAAGCGATTTGGCGAAAATTGTTGGCTTAAAAAGCAGAGCAAGTGAAATCTTAAATCGCAAAAGAAAACTCTCTTTAGAAATGATACGTCAACTTCATGAAAGACTGAATATACCAACCGACGTATTGATTCAAACCTATTAACCTGAGTTCCGCCGCGCAAAGTCTCCCGACGACGCTGCGCAAAGTCTCGCCGCTGCGCAAAGTCTCCCGACTTTGAGCCCGATATCGCGGATTTGCAATCCTTTCAACAACATTCTTTCGGTAACGTTTCCCGCGGCCGCGGTTGAAACGAAAAGCGCGCAAAAAGCAATTGGTAGCGTGAACCGAAGCAGAACGGCGACCGCAAGAAGCCCGCTCTGCGCCGCGTGAACGCACCAAGTGCTTTGCGTACTTGAAGTGCAAAACGCGAAATGCCGCCCAAAAAATTATAAGGCTAATCAGTTAAACAACTGCATCTGAAAATTCTATTTTCCTTTAATCTGAAAATTTATAAGAAAATACGGCAAAGGCATACAGATTTATCTGTATTTTAACCGACTGTTATCGGTTGCGGAACAAGTACTTCGGCTTGGCAATATGGCGGCTGAAGTGCTTCAATGAAACATTTGTGCAAGGTTCAATAGCAGTTTTCTATTGATCTTTTGTGCTAAAGATCCGACACTGCGTCAATTTTAGAAACGTTATCAGCTACTCTGCCGAAACACCCTAAAAACTTACAGACACATAAAAATGAACGACTGCAACATATTTGAAATTTGGGAAGAATATAAATCTTCATTGCTTGGCTACATTAAAAAAAGAGTGGCTGATAATGACGATGCTAATGATATTCTGCAAGAAGTTTTATTGAAAAGTTATCAGTTTTGCTCAAAAGGGAAAACAGTTTTACATTTAAAGTCTTGGCTTTACAAAATAACACAAAATGCAATTATTGACTACTATAAAAAAGCCAATAACAATATTCCTTTTGACATAGACCCACAAATTGAACAAAACGAACAGTCGCTAATTGGAGAAGCATCGGAGTACATTAAAGCACTTTTAAAACTTTTGCCTAACGAGTATTCCGTTCCTCTTTATATGTACGACCTTGAAGGAATTGACCAAAAAACCATTTCTGAAAAACTTAATCTCACTTTACCAAATACGAAATCACGTATTCAACGTGGCAGAGTAAAACTCAAAGAACGGTTTTTGGAGTGTTGCAGTGTAGATTTTGATGAACATGGCGAAATGGTAAGTTTTGATATTAAGCCCCAATGCAAGGAACTACAAGCAGAGAAAAAACGACTTGAAAATATTTTTTAGTTTTTTGCATCTTTTTTCAATATCCAAGTCTTAGAGAGCAAATTTTAAAAATGCTCAAAATGGACAATCAGTTTAACAACAAAACAGCCCTAATTGTGGGTGGTAGCAGTGGAATGGGAAAGGAAACTGCAAAACAATTATTACAGCAAGGGGCAAAATGGGTAGCCATTATTGGTTATCAAGACACCAAAATTGAACAAGCCAAAAAAGAACTTACCCAATTTGGGGAAGTTAAAACTTTTAAAGCCGACCTCACAAAATGGGAAGAAGTGAACAAAGCCATTGACTTTGTAAAATCACTTGGACAAACCGACTTACTTGTTAATGCTGTTGGTGTATTTGTGCCAAAATCTTTTTTAGAACACACTACCGCAGATTACGACAAGTACCTTGACCTTAACAAAGCGACATTTTTTATTACTCAACAAGCCGTAAAAAATATGATAGACCATAAACAAGGTTCTATTGTAAATATAGGTTCAATGTGGGCAAGTCAATCCGTTGCTGCAACACCGTCATCAGCCTATTCAATGGCAAAGGCGGGTTTACATTCATTGACACAACATTTGGCAATGGAACTTGCAAAATTCAACATTAGAGTTAATGCAGTTTCACCAGCAGTTGTGAGAACAACCATTTACGAAGGTTTTATTGAGCCTGCAAAAGTTGCAGAAACATTAGATACTTTCAACGGTTTTCACCTTATTGGTAGAGTTGGAAATGTTGATGATGTAGCAAATGTTATCACTTTCTTACTTTCAGAAAAAGCGTCTTGGGTGACAGGTTCTGTTTACAATGTTGATGGTGGTGTAATGGCAGGAAGAAATTAATATTTAAAGCTCTCCAAAAGCTTGCTACTGAAGAAAAAGAGCAGCCTCTAACAGCAGTGGGTGTTGCACAACTAAAGTTAGTTTTCTCAAAAAATGGTTTCTGTTCATTGAAGGCTCTTAGAATTGAGTATATGAAAATTAAGAGATGTTAGTTCGATTTTATCGAATTCTAATGCCTTTCAAAGCAGTTAATCTGAGTAATAAAGTATGTGTTTGAGTTGTGCAACAAGCACATCAGTTTTGCGTCAGGCGGAGTGAATTACTTCGTTTGACGCTTTTAATTATATTTAAACTACGGCTTTTCGTATAATTATTTGTGCTAAAAAGACCGTCCATCGCAAATCTGCAAACCGCCAGGTTTTGAAGAAACTAAGTTTTTAATAAAAAATAGGTTTAAAAATGTCCCTTATTATGTGCTTAGCTTCATTTATAGATTAGCTAATTTTGTTTGGTAAGAAAATTAATGTAATTTTTGCTAACCGATTTACTTCTCAAAAAACATTTTACTTTGTTTTTTATTCTATTATCCTCATGTTTACACCCAGTTTATAAATAGTCTTTTCACACTCTGAAGTTAGTTAAAATTGCAAAGCGACACGGCAAATTCAATAACCTAATGCAACAAATGACAGAAATAGAAACACTTGCCTTTGCCTTAAACCAATTTGCAGACTTGACAGCAGGCGATTTTAATATGTCAATTTCTTTTTGGCATTCAAGAACCTATAAAAAGGGCGACTTTTTTAACCATCAAAAAACAGTTTGTAGATATTTAGGATTTATTAACGAAGGTGCTTTTCGTTCTTATATTATAAACAAAAAGACAGATGAAGAAAATAACATTTTTCTTTATTCTAAAAATCAATTTGTTGTTCCATTTAAAAGTTTCATTAATCAAACACCTTGCGACTATCAAACCCAAGCATTGACAGACGCATCCATACTTTATATTCATATTGATGATTTACTTAGTCTCTACAAGCAATCTCACAAGTGGGAACGATTTGGGCGTTTATTAGCTGAGAAGGCTTTTAATTTGACTACTGAAAGAATGGAAAGCTTTATTTTTAAAACACCCGAAGAGCGCTATTTAGATTTGATACAAAACCACCCTGATATTTTTAACAGCATTCCATTGTATCACATTTCTTCTTATTTAGGAATTCAAGGTCCTTCACTTAGCAGAATACGAAAAAGAATTTCGATGAAGTAACACGATTTTAACTTGGGTTAAAGTTTTAGTCTCTTCTTGCAAATATCTTTGTTGCATAAAAAAATGCTTTTCTGCTGTGTGCACTGTTTGTGTAAGCTACAATTTTTCCACGATCTAAATTAAAAGTCATGAAAGTAACAGAGAATCAACAAGCCCCCGATTTTAAAACCGTTGATGTGTTTGGAAAACCAGTTGGTATATCCACCTTTAAAGGAAAAAAAATTTATCTGTCTTTTTATAGAAATGCGGGCTGTCCTGTCTGCAACTTAAGATATCATCAACTTGAAAAGGAAATTCCTTTTTTCAAATCAAATAACGTTGTTTATATTGCTGTATATCAAAGTAAAAAAGAAAACATGTTGAACTATTTGAATTCCATGTATTCGGATACCTCTTCAATTTATCCTCTGATGGTGGCTAATCCAGAAACCTCTTTGTACAAACAATACAATGTTGAAAATTCAGTAGGTAAACTTTTTAAAGCGCTACTTTTTCATGGCGGTTTGAAAGACGTGAATGAAGGAAAGAAATTGTTTAAGACAAAGGTTAAAGATGATAGTTCTAAAGATTTAATTAGTGCAGAATTTATTATTGATGAAAATGGTAAAGTAATAAAATCGCACTACGGTTCTTACTCAGGCGAGTTTATCGCAGTTGACGAAATAAAAAGAATTATCTCAAATAAATAAACTGTAGAGCTGAAGATGAGACACTTTATTAAACTAATCGAATACGAAAAATGGGCCAACTTGAAAGTTCATGAAGCCCTAGTATCGGCATCCGAGACTGACGAAAGAGCTTTAGAACTGTTTTCTCATTTATTGAATATCAACAATATGTGGTTAAATTTAATTCTTGAGCAGCCTCAAACTTTAACGCTTTGGGAAAAACATACTATAGAAAAATGTAAAGAATTAATATTGTCCAATACTTTAAAATGGACAATATATTTCGGCAGTGCTGAAAATTCAGATACTGAAAAAATTGTAGAATTTACGCCTGCCTATGGAGGTGAAAAACGGAAAATTTCGATACGTGATGCAATCACAGGAATTATAATTCACTCAGCTTATCACCGTGGACAAATAATTTTAAGACTAAAATCTTTGGTAGAAGAGTTGCCATTAACTACTTACCCCTCTTTTGCAAGTTTTCATTAAAGCAGAAAAACATTAAGTCGGTAGCAATTCTTTAACTTTATTTTTCTTTATAAAAAAGTTTAAGCAAACCGAAAACAACTTTCGCTAATCGAATACCCGATAGCACGGATTTGCAATC
>JAIXTU010000192.1 GCA_027483785.1 Flavobacterium sp. | reverse complement strand
CGTGCGGCATTATGTTATTATAAAGTTACCGCTAAATAGTCTTAACGTAGGGTTAATTGTGATAGTATTACACTATGCCACTATAGCGGTAAACAGTAATAGGGCATCGGTTAATTGTATTTTTAACATCAGTTTATGGTTTATGTAAAAATGTAAGTGCAGTATTTTCACAATTTCAATTTATGCGTTACTTTTGCGCATGCAACACAACGTACTTATTTTAGATTTCGGCTCGCAATACACACAACTAATTGCACGCCGCGTTCGCGAATTAAACATCTTTTGCGAAATTTTTCCTTATAACCAACCACCCGCAAACCTCAACGATTTTAAAGCGGTAATTCTATCCGGTTCACCGTTTTCGGTTCGTGCCGACGATGCACCGCATCCCGATCTTTCAGAAATTCGCGGAAAAGTGCCGCTACTCGCCGTTTGCTATGGCGCACAATACTTAGCACACTTTAACGGCGGCGAAGTTGCGCCTTCTAACATTCGCGAATACGGCCGCGCAAACCTGTCGTATCTCAAAGAAAACGAAGCATTTCTTGCTAACATTCCCTCAAATTCGCAAGTGTGGATGAGCCATTCCGATACCATCAAATCACTTCCAACAAACGGCGTTCGATTAGCAAGTACCCACGATGTTGAAAACGCAGCGTACCGTATCGAAGGCGAGCAAACCTACGCGATTCAATTTCATCCGGAAGTGTATCACAGCACCGACGGCATGCAAATGCTGAAGAATTTCTTGGTCGATATCGCAAAAATCGAACAGAACTTTACACCAAATGCCTTTGTTGAAGAAATCGTTGCCGAATTACAAACGAAAATCGGTTCCGATCGTGTAGTTCTCGGACTTTCTGGCGGCGTCGATTCTACAGTAGCAGCCGTTTTACTCCATAAAGCAATCGGTAAAAATCTGTATTGCATTTTTGTAAACAACGGACTCCTACGCAAAAACGAGTTCGAAAACGTACTCAAACAGTACGAACACATGGGCTTGAATGTTAAAGGTGTCGATGCCAGCGCTCAATTTCTCGACGCACTCGCCGGAATTAGCGAACCGGAAGCCAAACGAAAAGCAATTGGACGTGTTTTCATCGAAGTTTTTGATCAAGAAGCACACAAAATCGAAGACGTAACATGGCTTGCGCAAGGAACAATTTATCCCGACGTGATTGAATCGATTTCGGTAAAAGGACCTTCGGCTACGATAAAATCGCACCACAACGTTGGCGGATTACCCGATTATATGAAACTCAAAATTGTGGAGCCTTTGCGTATGCTATTCAAAGACGAAGTACGCCGCGTGGGAAGAACATTGGGAATCGACGATGCGTTACTGGGTCGCCATCCGTTTCCAGGTCCGGGCTTATCAATACGAATCTTAGGCGATATCACGCCTGAAAAAGTAGCGTTACTGCAAGAAGTCGATGCCATTTTTATCGATGGATTAAAATCGTGGGGCTTGTACAACAGCGTTTGGCAAGCCGGTGCCATATTACTTCCCGTAAATTCGGTTGGTGTTATGGGCGACGAACGTACTTATGAAAAAGTGGTGGCGTTGCGCGCGGTGCAATCAACCGACGGAATGACCGCAGATTGGGTACATTTGCCGTACGATTTCTTGATGAAAATTAGCAATGAAATCATCAATAAAGTTAAAGGAGTCAATCGCGTGGTGTACGACATCAGTTCAAAACCACCTGCAACCATAGAATGGGAATAGTTTTTGCCAATAAGATCTATATGAAAAAAGTATTGTTTGTATTTGTATTGATGTTTGCCATTTCCGCTTCAGCGCAAAGCATTAAAAAACATCAAGTAAAAGCGGGTGAAACCGTAACTTCAATCGCTAAAGAGTACAAGGTAACGCCGGCTGATATTTATCGTTTAAATCCGGATGCCAAAGCTGGATTGAAACCAGGAATGACTCTATTGATACAAACAACTGCGGATTCTGCTCCAAAAAAAGATACTCCCAAAAAAGTCGAAGAAGCTCCTAAAAAAGCAACTGACAAAACGCACACCGTTGCCAGCGGCGAAACCATTTACAGTATCGCAAAAAAATACGGCGTTTCGGAAGCTGATTTACTAAGTGCAAATCCAGATGCCAAAAAAGGAATTCAACCTGGCGATGTACTTCTGCTTCAAGCAGAAAAAAAGAACGGCAAATCGGCTGAAAAAGCAACTACAAAATCTGAAACCAGTTTTCACATCGTTGAACCGAAGGAAACCAAATACGGGATTGCTAAAAAATACGGCATGAGCGTAACTGAACTGGAAACCTTGAATCCGGAAATTAAAACGGGTTTACAAATTGGTTTTCGTCTTAAAATTAAACCCGGCACTT
This sequence comes from Flavobacterium sp., assembly GCA_027483785.1. GTDB lineage: Bacteria > Bacteroidota > Bacteroidia > Flavobacteriales > Flavobacteriaceae > Flavobacterium. The sequence goes on along the minus strand of JAIXTU010000192.1, from coordinate 1,351 downwards.
ACGTGGACCCTGAATTAACTCCTGCTCCTGCTCCGGAAAAACCAATTGAAAAAGATGTAAAGAAAACGATTACAGTTGCTCCAAAAGAGACGCTTTACGGCTTATCTAAAAAATACAAAACATCTGTAGATGAACTTATTGCGTTAAATCCGGAACTTAAAAATGGTTTGCAAGAAGGCATGTCGTTGGTTATTCCCGATGAAGAAAAAAGCGACAATCTTAAAGTCGACATTAAATCGGCAAACAAAGCCGTGAAACTTGCGGTACTAATTCCTTTTAATCTAGATAAAATCGATGTCGATTCGATTCCGTTGGTAGCAAATAAACTTAAAGCGGATCGATTTTTAAACATGACGCTCGATTTTTACAGCGGTGTCGCAGCTGCCATCGATTCCTTGAAGCAAGACGGCATTTCGGTTGAAGTTAGTTACTTCGATAGTGGTGAAAGCAAACAAAGTTCGAAAGTTGCCGAATTGATAAAGTCGGAAAATTTAGCTTCGTACGATGCGGTAATTGGTCCGTTTTACCAAAATCACGTCGAAAAAACCTGCGAACTTCTCGCGAAATCAAAAACGCTAGTCGTTTCGCCTTTAAGCAAAGATTACGACAAGAAATTTAAAAATCTGGTACAAACCATGCCCGATTCAAACGTACTTCGCGACGAAACTTTGGAATTCCTTTACGAAAAAGACGCCAAGATTTTAGCGATAGTTGAACCAAAGAAATCGGCGCTAACCAATTATCTTAAAGCTAATTACAAAGATATTGTCTTCATTCCGCTCACCGAAAAAGGTGGGGTTACGAAAGAGTTGATTCAGCCATTATTACATTCCACGAAAGTGAATTACATCATTTTCGAAAGCGAAAGAACTGGACTAGCACTCAATTTCATTAATGCATTAACGGCACTGTCGGCAACTTATAAAGTAACACCGGTAACGCTCGACAAAAACGACACCTTTGATTACGAAGAGATTTCGATTGAAAAATTGGCGAAACTCGGATTAATCACACCGTCAGTAACAACGGAATTAACCGAGGATGTTCCTTTTCGAGAGGCATTTCGAACTAAATTTAAAATCAATCCGACACAGTTTGCGATTCGCGGATTTGATGTTACCATCGATATCGTAAATCGTTTAGCCACTACCGAAAACGAAAAAGAGCTGTTTCAAGGAGAAACCAACGGACTCGAAAACCGATTTAAATACGAGAATACCAAAAATGGAGCGCGTAACACGGGCATTTACCTGTTGCAATACCAACCCGACTTGCCATTTGCCTTAGACACTATTGACTTGGAGATACATCCGGGTGAAACGGTTGCCTTGGTGGGAACTTCTGGCTCAGG
>JAIXTU010000376.1 GCA_027483785.1 Flavobacterium sp. | reverse complement strand
GGGGGAAGCTACGAATAGAAAAAAGTAAAAAAGCGAAAAAAGCGAAAGAAGGAATAAAACGCTGTGCGAACTTTCACGTAAAAACTTCGACAAGCTCAGGCACTGACGATGCGTGGGTTCGGGTGGGAACATGAAACGTTAAGTGGTAAAATCATCGAGTCTAGCTTCTCGTCTCTCGCTTCTAAAAACTAGCCGTCTGCAAACTCAGGCTCCAACGCAACTTGAAAAATGCCCAATGCAAGGTTAAAATAGCGGCAAGTTCCCTTGATTAACGCTAACTTGCCTACTACAAATTCAATTTATTTTTCAAAATCAAGTATTTGAAAATCTGCTGATTACTAAAATTTATAGCAATCATTAAAATGCCTAGAACTTTTTTGTCGGCGCGATGGGAAGATTTAATCATGGCAAATTATGCCGTTGATCCGGAACTTCTGCAACCCTACCTTCCGAAAGGCGTTGAACTCGACTTTTTTGAAGGCAAAACCTATGTGAGTTTGGTGGGTTTTATGTTTCGGAACACGCGCTTGTTCGGGGTTCCTATCCCACTGCTCGGAACTTTTGAAGAGATAAATCTGCGTTTTTACGTAAAACGCCCCACAGAAAACGGCTTTAAACGCGGCGTGGTTTTTATTAACGAAACCGTTCCGTACCCAGCTGTTGCCTGGCTTGCCAATAAATTGTACAAAGAACATTACACCGCCGTACCTACCAAACATCAAATTTTGGCAAACGCTCACAATCGCGAGCTGCGCTACCAATGGAAAACCAATAAAAACTGGAACCATTTGCAACTAAAGTGCAGCCCAAACGCTGTTGCCATGCCTAAAAACAGTATCGAAGAATTTATCTTTGAACACTACTACGGCTACACTAAAGTGTCGGACACCAAAACGCTAGAATACCGCGTAAACCATCCGCGCTGGCAGGTTTATCCCGTAATTGACTACGACATTTCGTGCGATTTCAAAGCTATGTACGGGGCTGATTTTGAATACCTTGCCACACAAAAACCAGATTCAGTTATCGTTGCGAACGGCTCTAACGTGACGGTCGACTGGAAACGTCATTCCATTTAACATTACACCTAATGAAAATAGACACTGCTGCCCTTGAACAACTCCAAACGCGTTACCGCACGGCTTTCATCAACTCGCTTGCCGGTTTCAGACAGGCCGTTTTGGTAGGAACTAAAAGCGAAAGCGGCGCTGAAAATCTAGCAATTTTTAATTCGGTTATTCATCTCGGCGCCAATCCCGCTTTGTTAGGTTTAGTGAGCAGGCCACACACCGTTCCGCGCGATACGCTCGAGAATATGCTAGCCATTACTTTTTATACCTTAAACTACGTAGCGGCAACGCATTATAAAGCGGCACACCAAACCTCCGCACGCTACGACAAAGGCGTTTCCGAATTTGAACAAGTAGGTTTTACGCCCGAATATCACGACAATTTCTCCGCGCCTTATGTGCAAGAAGCGGTCGTTCAAATTGGCATGAAACTCGAAACACACATTCCCATTCCATTAAACGGAACGGTGTTGTTGGTGGGCAGTATTCAGCACGTCCGTCTTGCCGATGATCTAGTAGGTGCCGACGGATTTGTACATTTGTCGGACGCAGATGTATTGGTAAGTCAGGGTTTAGACGCGTATTTTCGAGCCTCGGCTGTAGGAAGATTACCCTACGCAAAGCCTTAAAAAAGTCATTTTCATCTGCAAAAACAAGAGTATTTAAAGTAACGATTTACAATGAAAGTAGCTATAATTGGCGGCGGCTTGGCGGGTTTAACCTGTGCCTGGTATTTAAAGAAAAACGGGCTTACGGATATAGCCGTTTTCGAATCGTCGGATTCGGTTGGTGGAAAAGTGAAAACAGACGTAATTTCCGGATATCGCTGCGACCGCGGATTTCAAGTGCTCCTTCCCGCCTATCCGGAAACTAAAAAAGTATTGAATTACGAGGCGCTCGACTTGCAGCGTTTTGACAAAGGATCGTTGATTTTTAGAAACGGGAAGAAAATTCCGTTTTACGATCCGGAGAACGGCGTTTCGGCTTTAGCACAAACAGTATTTAAAGGTCCGGGCAGCTTGCGCGACAAAGTACTGTTACTAAAATTGAAGTTACAGCTGAGCCGAACAAGCGTTGACGCGATTTTAAATAGCGCCGATACCCGCACCGCACTTGCGTTCCTGAAAGATTTTGGTTTTAGTTCGTTGATGATTGCCGACTTTTGGAAGCCGTTTTATCAGGGTGTTTTTTTGGAAAACGACTTACAAACGGATAACCGCATGTTGCGATTTACATTTAAAATGTTTGCCGAATCGGGTGCTGCCGTTCCCAAAAACGGTATGGGCGCGATTCCGGAACAACTCGCTGAGTTTATTGGTTTTGAAAATATTCGTTTAGAGACCGCTGTTACGGCCTTCGACGCGCATTCGGTTACCACAGCTGCTGGCGAAACCAGTACTTTTGATGCGGTGGTTTGTGCGTTTAATTACGAGAAATCGGTGTTGTACCACAGCGTTTCAAACTATTATTTTGAGGCAGAACAACTTCCGTTCGAGAGCAAACACGTTTTGTTAAATGCCAATGCAAAACGAATTGTAAACAATGTGGTTTTAATGAGCTGCGTGGCACCCAGTTACATCAGTACAAACAAACAGTTGATTTCTGTTTCGGCAAACGGAACGGGCTGGACAAACGAACAAATTACCGCCGATTTAGAACTACTTTTTGGTGCTCAGGTTCGCGATTGGAAGTTGGTGAAGCACTACGAAATTTACGAGGCGCTGCCCAATTTGAACCCGATACGCAGCTTTAACAACCAACAGAATGCCGGCGTGTATTATTGCGGCGATTACCTGACGCAAGGATCGATTAATGGTGCCATGCAAAGCGGGAGAATTACAGCCGAAGCCATCCTAAATTCGGAAGGATAAAAATTGTTTCGACGTATTGCAAAAGAACGAACGGTAGCGATTATTCGTTAGCAGAGACAACATTTCGAATTGCAACATGACGAGCTTATAGTTATAAAAAAAGGTCGCCTTATTCGGGCGACCTTTTAGTTTATGTACGAACGAGCTTATTTCACTTCTTCGTAGTCGACGTCTTGTACATTATCACCTTGCGTTTCTGCAGTCGGCTCAGCTTGTGCTTGTTGAGCACCTGGGTTCTGACCTTGTGCGTACATCGCTTCGGTAGCTTTTTTCCAAGCGGCGTTTATTTTGTCTAATCCGGTTTGGATAGCTGCCAAATCTTGAGCTGCGTGTGCTGCTTTCAATTCGGTTAATGCAGCTTCAATTTCCACTTTATCGTCGGCTGAAATCTTATCGCCAAGTTCTTTCAACTGACTTTCCGTTTGGAAAACCATAGAATCTGCTTCGTTTAATTTTTCAACACGTTCGCGTGCAATTCTGTCGGCTTCGGCATTAGCTTCAGCATCTTTTTTCATGCGCTCGATTTCTTCTTGCGTAAGTCCAGAAGACGCTTCGATACGGATATCGTGCGATTTACCCGTTCCTTTATCGGTTGCAGAAACTTTGATGATCCCGTTTGCATCGATATCGAAAGTTACTTCGATTTGCGGTACGCCGCGTGGTGCTGGTGGGATTCCGTCTAAGTGAAAACGACCGATGGTTTTGTTATCGGCTGCCATAGCGCGATCTCCTTGTAATACGTGGATTTCCACAGATGGCTGAGAATCGGCTGCGGTAGAGAACACTTGCGATTTTTTAGTTGGGATGGTTGTGTTTGCCTCGATTAATTTCGTTAACACACCACCCATCGTTTCGATACCGAGCGAT
>JAIXTU010000369.1 GCA_027483785.1 Flavobacterium sp. | reverse complement strand
CACATCGGTTTGGCAATATGGCGGCTGAAGTGTTTCTATGAAACATTTGTGCAAGGTTCAACCGCATTAATTCTATTGAACTTTTGTGCTAAAAATCAGCTACATAGCCAAATCGAATACCGTTATGCGAAATTTTGACTAAAAAAGACGAATAAAAATCCTAAAAAAATTATTATGAAAAATCTATTTAGAATTTTTGCTTTGATGTTCATATTTGTAAGTTGTTCCAAAACTGAGGACGATTCAAATGATCAGTGTACAGGAAATTGTACAATACTAAAAGGTAATTTTGTAACTTTAAATAATGAACCAGTACCAAATGTCAAAGTTTCAATGAAATATATTAAAAGTAATGAATTGGCATTTTACTCTCGAAAATTGGTTGAAACAAAATCAGATCAAAATGGAAATTTCAACAGAGATTTTTTCATAAAAGACAATGAAATTGGAAATACAGGAGGTTATTTCGATATTGATATTGACGACTCTAATATCGATGTGAATAAATATATCAGAACTAATAATTTAATAGGTAACACAACAACTGATATAGGATTTGCAATTTTTTCAATCACAAATAGAGATACAATTATTGATAAAACATTTTATATTCCAAAAAAAGCTTACATAAAAGTAAATTTAAACAACTTCGCACCTTTGCAGTCTGACGATTATTTTGAAGTGCAAACATTATATCCATTTGGTCCTAAAATTGGAGTAAATACTTTTCTGAATTCAGAATATTCAACAGGTTTTAGTGGATACGGAAATTGGCGAGCAACTAGCAACAATAATTTACTGAATATATTCGTAGCCGAAGGAGAAAACAATGTAATAAGAATTTTTAGAAGAAAAAATGGTGTAAATACGAGTGAAGACATTCCGATATTCATTCCTCAAAATAATACAATAGAATTGACTTATGACTTCTAAAAAACATCGCACAACAGATGTAGCTGTTGCATAACTTCACCTCACCCCATTTCTCAAAATCATTCCAAAAACCATCCTCAAATAAGCGGTTTTAAGCCATCGTATTGCGTGCTGCTTTCCCGAAACACTAAAATTTAAAGGAAGGAAACGCTTCTTTTAGTCTCGTAAAAGGCGTTTTAAAAAAGGGTAATATTTAAATTTCAAAAAATACCTCAAAGGCACAAAAATTTATGAGTATTTTTAACTGTTGTTAGCTGTTGCGCAGCAAGTAAAGGTGTGTAGGAAAAAAACGGATTCAGCTTTGTGCTTCCTATAAAGTCTTGTGCTTGATTGGCGGTGAGGTGCATCGAAATTGCTACCTTCGGGCAGCTGCAAAACGCTAAAAACAATATTAAACAAAATCACATTGAAAAGAAAAATTGCGATATTTTTTTTTATAATGACAATTCTAAGTTGTAACAAATCGACTGATGTTAATTTAAAATCTGAAAAAACAAACAATAAAATTGAAAGTAAGTTTTTAAATCTTGACAGTATCGAAAATACAAACAATAAGAAAATTGAAATCGCTGGAAATCAAATTAATAAGCTAATTATATCACGAAAAGACAGTTTACTTTGGATAACTTCAAGCAAATACTTAGATCATCGAATTTTTGGGTATGAAAAACCAAACTTAAACTCAAAAAAAATGATTTTGATTTCATGTTTTACAGCTGATGTGGAAAATAATCCGTTTGAGTTACCACTTGGAGCATATTATGAATTGGACATAAATCACAAAGCAAAATTTTTAAAAAACGAGGGCGAATTCATTGTCACAAAATTTATCCTACATGAAAAAGATTTAGCAAATGTTTATTTTGAAAAGAAATGGATTGAGTTTGAGGATGAATAAAAATCCAGCGGGTAAAACCCATACTCATAACACAAACCTTTTAAACAGCGATTTTCATTCACCGCCTCTATAAATAATGCATTCCAAATCTTTCAAAGATGAACCCTCGCGCACGCACCCCGCAGCAGGGAATGACGCGGAAATGCCGTGAAGCTAAAGCTGATTTTTGGTGCGGTTTGGCGTGCGACTGAAAGAAGCGCCGACAAAGCGCTACCAAAAACAGCTGTAGCAAGCGCCATTGCAGCAAAATGCCCGGCCCGCCGCAACCCGATTCCACTAAACGTGCGGCGGGTGCTGCCCAAAAACTACTACGTCTTTTGCTTCTTTTTGCGTGCCGCCGGGAATAAAACGTTGTTTAAGATGAGTCGGTAGCCGGGTGAGTTCGGGTGCAAATCGAGAACTGTGGGCGCATCGCCTACTTGATGGCGGTAATCTTCTGGGTCGTGTCCGCCGAAAAAGGTAAACATGCCTTTTCCGCGCTCGCCGTGAATGTAACGCGCTTCTCCGTTGATTAGGCATTCGCCCATAACCAATACGTTGTTTTTCACCAAATCGCGGTCGAAAGCCGTTGTTTGGCCCATAAACCCTTTCACCAATTGCGTGTGGTTCTGGCACAACATGGTGGGAATCGGATCCCACTTGGCCGAATACTCCATGAGCGTAAAGTAATCTTTCTCCATCGGAATCATGGCGCGCTTGTTGGTGGTATCGATATCCGAAAACTCATACATATTCGGATTTCGTTCTAAAATGAAATTTTTGAAGGCAAAAGCTTGGTTGTAATCGATCTGACTTTGGTAATTGGCATCACTCGGATCGCCATCGAACATGGGTTCGCAAATATCGACGCCTTCTGCCGAGAGCGCAATATCGAAACTGTCGGTTGCCGAGCACATGGCAAACATGAAACCGCCGCCGATGACAAAATCGCGTATTTTTTTAGAAACCGCTAATTTGGCTTGCGACACTTTACTGAAGCCGAGTTGCGTGGCGAGGAGTTCGGCATCGCGTTTTTGCTCGATATACCAAGGTGTATTTTTATACGATCCGTAGAATTTACCGTATTGCCCGGTGAAATCTTCGTGATGCAAGTGCAGCCAGTCGTAGAGTAGGAGTCCGTCGGCGAGTACTTCTTCATCATATATAGGAGTGAACGGAATTTCGGCATAGGTAAGTACGAGCGTCACGGCATCGTCCCAAGGTTGTTT
>JAIXTU010000124.1 GCA_027483785.1 Flavobacterium sp. | reverse complement strand
TGACTAGCCATTTTTTCATTTTTGCACTATTTAAAACAGTTTGATGTACCAAAAATAGTTGTTGCAACAAAGATTGTTTTTGACGTTTCTTGCTATTTTTTAATTTTTTCCTGATGTAGCGCGATTCTGTTGCCTTCGGAATCTTTAAATTCGGCAACAAAACCAAGATCACCGTTTGATGTTTTTGGATATAAGATTTTGCCTCCATTTTTAACAGCCAACTTGAGCGTCTGATTTATGTTGTTAGTTTTGAAGTATATCAACACACCATTGTTAGTTGGTTTGTAAATCTCGCCTTTTGCAAGCGCACCTGAAATACCTTTTGATTTGTCGTTGAAAGGAAACAATGCCATTTGATTTCCGTCGATTATCTCTTGTTCGAAATCAAATGAAAATACGGCTTTGTAAAACCGAATCGCTCGATTTACGTCGTTTACCGGAATTTCAAAGTACACCACTGGATTAGTAGCTGATTTTGCTGCGACCGTTTCGTTATTTTTTGTTGTACATCCGAACGATAAAAACACGACAAGAAGAACTGTATAAAACGTTTTCATTTGTGTAATTTCTTATTTAAGCGGTAAATAAAAATCGGTTACGTACTGCTCTGGTTTATAAAATGGTGGCGACTTAATATACCACTCCAAAGCTGGTTTGTCGGCCAATTCGAAACCTCTATCAAAAACAATACTGTTATAAATGTAATCGTACACAATATAAAAATTCTCGTAGGCGCCTTTGTACCTAAATACGGCAAACTTACCACCTTCAATTTTTTTATAACCTACTTCACCATTTACTTTAATGGGTTGATTTACAAGAACACATGCATCAAATCGAATCTTGTCTTCGGCTGTCAGTTCCGGATTATCGTGTACAATTCCCAGCGTTTTTGGACTCAATTTTAAAACGAAATGAGCCGCTGCCCACAACATTAATCGCTGAAAGGATGCTGCAACTTTATCGTAAGAGCCGGTATGCCTAATATACGCCAAATGTAAATCGGGCAATTGTTTGATTATTGGCTCTTGCACTTGAAGATTTTCAAGGTTTATAGCACTGTTTATGTACGCTGTTTTTTTAATTTCAATTTGTTCTTTACTTGCTGTGCGAAACTCTTTTGGTGTACGTTCAAAGTATCTTTTAAATGCTCGTGTAAATGATTCATGATTTTCGAACCCGTTTTCAAAAGCGATTTGTCCGATATCATCTTTTGAATTTTTTAATCGATTAGCCGCACGCTCGATTTTCAATCGCACTAAAAATTCTTTAACTGTTTCGCCCGTAAAAGATTTGAAAATTCTGTGAAAATGATACTCAGATAAAAGCGCATGTTGGGAAATTTCTTTTAAGAGAATTTTTTTGTCAAGATTATTTTCAATGAAATAAATTGCTTTATTAAGTCTTTCCAAATAAATCGTATCTACCTGTTGCATTGCATTTAAATACTGGATTGATTAATTTTTGCTATTCGATATCTCTCAAATATTTTGTAAAAATAATTTAAGAGTCATCAAGTTCAAAGTTATTATTTTGTTTATTGTGAATGTAGTTTTAGTTTGTTTCTGGATAGGAAAGTATGCAGATTTAGTGGAGCATAAACGTTTTATTCCAATGACGTTACGTTGTGTACTATCTCCTAGCCCCGACAGACGCGAAAAACCCACAGCCGAAAAACCGATTTTTTACCGCAGCGGCTGGGCGATTTTATGAGCCACAGCAAGCGCGTGTAAAAAACGGTTTTTAGGCGCGGATTTGCAGCAAATGGCGGGATTAGCTTCTAAAAAAATCAGTTGCTTCCATAAAAAAAGCGCCGATTTTTCAACCGACGCTTTCGTTACCAACACTTTTATTTTAGAAGCAATATTCGTTTGCAGTAATTAATTTATCGGCAATTTGATTGCGAAGTCCAACGATGTTTGGCATGTTCGTGTACTTGGTAAAACGACGTAATCCCATAAGCATCATGCGTTGTTCATCGCCCGAAGCAAATGAAACGATGCTTTCTTTACCTTTTTGCGAAATCACGTCGACAGCTTTGTACAAATACAACTGCGCCATAGCAATTTGCTCTTTACAAGCGTCTTGCCCTACTTTTTTCGCTAACTTCTCCGTTCTCAAAATAGTGGACTCAGCCATGTAAATTTCGATAAGCATATCGGCAGCGGCCATCAATAATTGCTGGTGTTCCTCTAAATCCGGACCAAACTTCTGAACCGCTGAACCGGCAACCATCAAAAACGCTTTCTTCAAACGAACGATCATATCTTTTTCTTCCGAAAACAATTCGCTGTAGTCTGGAATATCGAAATCCGGAATGCCCATCAATTCTTCGGCTACTTTCATGGCAGGCGCGAGTAAATCGACGTGACCTTTCATGGCTTTTTTAATCAACATACCTACCGACAACATGCGGTTGATTTCGTTTGTGCCTTCGTAAATCCTTGAAATACGGGCATCACGCCAAGCGCTTTCCATCGGCGTATCTTCTGAGAATCCCATACCGCCCAGAATTTGAATACCTTCATCGGAACAATTCTGGATGTCTTCGGAAACAGCTACTTTCAAAATGGAACACTCGATCGCAAATTCTTCCACGCCTTTTAGTTCGGCTTCTTGATGCGATTCGCCTGCTTCTTCGCGCAGTTTGATGCGGTTTTCGATGTCTTTCGACGCACGATATGTAGCACTTTCGCCGGCGTAACAGCTCGTTGCCATTTCGGCCAATTTGTATTTGATGGCACCAAAGCTCGAAATAGGAACGTTAAATTGTACGCGCTCGTTGGAGTATTTTACAGCACCACTGGTAACGCGACGCTGTGCATCCAAACAAGCTGCTGCCAATTTAATACGGCCCACGTTTAGCGCATTCATGGCTATTTTGAAACCGTTGCCGCGTTCTGAAAGCATGTTTTCAACCGGTACTTTGGTTTCATTAAAGAACACTTGTCGTGTACTCGACGCGCGGATACCGAGTTTGTGCTCTTCTTCGTTCATAGAAATTCCGTTCGATGGGTCGTTCTCTACGATAAAGCCCGTGATGTTTTTATCGTTTTCGATTCGAGCAAAGACAATAAATAAGTTACAAAATCCGGCGTTTGAAATCCACATTTTCTGACCGGTAATGGTGTAATGTGTTCTGTCGTCAGAAAGTACGGCTTTGGTTTTTCCCGAGTTGGCATCGGATCCAGCGCCGGGTTCAGTGAGGCAATACGCGCCAAACCACTCGCCACTTGCTAGTTTCGGAACGTATTTTGCTTTTTGAGCTTCGGTTCCGTAAAGGGTAATAGGCATGGTTCCGATTCCGGTGTGTGCGCCAAAAGCAGTTGAGAACGAACCGGTTGCACCCGAGATGTAATCGCATACCAAAACGGTATCAACAAATCCCATTCCCATTCCGCCGTATGCTTCGGGAACGGCAACAGATAGGAATCCCATTTCGCCGGCTTTTCGCATACAGGCTTCGGTAAAGGCATAATCTTTTTTCTCAAAACGATCTTTGAAAGGCCAAACTTCTTTGTCGATGAACTCTTTAACAGAGTCGCGCATCATGAGTTGCTCTTCAGTAAAATCTTCCGGTGTGAAAATGTCTTCACAAGCTGTTTGTTTAACGAGGAATTGTCCTCCGCGGGTTACATTATTCATAGGTTTGCTTTTAAGAAGCTAGAGACGAGAAACGAGAAACTAGACTTGATTCGTTTTTTCCAACTTATTGATGAATCCTGTCATCATTTTTTGGAATTCATCTAGTTTATCTTCAATCGTTTTAGCCTGATTGTTATCTATATAATTATTTTGTTGAGCAATTAAAATTTGTGTTTGTACTTCAAAAGAAGAACCTAAGCTAATGTTCAAATAATGCAGAAAGTATCTGTTGCCTCTATTTGAACCTTCAGCGATATTAGAAGCCATTGAAACGCTAGCTCGATTAAGTTGATTAGATAGTCCATAAAGCTCATGCTTCGGAAATTCGAGTGTTACCTTATGTACATCTAGAGCAATGGCCATAGCCAGATTCCAAATTTTTAGATTTTTAAAATTGTGTTTCATTATCTCGAATAATCTCGCTTCTCGCTTCTCGCTTCTCGCTTCTAGTTTCTCGCTGCTAGTTTCTCGCTTCTAGTTTCTCGCTTCTAGTTTCTCGCTTCTCGCTTCTAGTTTCTAGTTTCTAGTTTCTAGTTTCTAGTTTCTAGTTTCTAGTTTCTAG
>JAIXTU010000101.1 GCA_027483785.1 Flavobacterium sp. | reverse complement strand
TGCCGTCTAAAACCGCTTCGTTTACGCCTAAAACCACCATTTTTATAGCTTCCGTTTCCGATGGAGCAGCTAAAATTACCTTCTGCACACCTGTTTTCAAATGCTGCGAAAGCTCGTCGACTGTTTTAAACTTTCCAGAACTTTCAATAACGTAATCCACCGAGTGCCGATCCCAGCTAATGTCGGCCGGATTGCCGTGTTGCGAATAATTAATCTGATGCTGATTCAGCGTAAAACCCTCCGCCGTTGCTTCTATTTCATCTGATAAAATACCGTGAATGCTATCGTATTTCAACAAATGAAGCATGGTACTTTTGTCGGCTACATCGTTTATGGCCACCACTTCAATGTCGGTTTCTCGCGCCAATAAACGCAATAAAGTGCGTCCAATGCGACCAAAACCGTTAATGCCAACTCTAATTTTTGCCACTTATAAAATGTGCTTTTGTGCTTTATACGATGAGCGAACCAGTGCGCCGCTTTCAACGTGTCTAAATCCTAAGCTGTAGCCGTATTCTTCGTATTTCTTAAACTGCTCGGGTGTGATAAATTCTTTTACGGGCAGGTGTTTTTTACTCGGCTGCAAGTATTGGCCAATCGTTACAACGTCAACATCGTTGGCACGTAAATCGCGCATGGTTTCCCTAACTTCGGCCTCAGTTTCTCCCAAACCAAGCATAATTCCGCTTTTCGTTCGGTTAATTCCGTTGGCTTTCAAGTATTTTAAAACGGCTAACGAACGATCGTATTTGGCCTGAATACGTACTTCACGTGTAAGTCGGCGTACCGTTTCCATATTGTGCGATACCACTTCTGGATTGGCAGCAACAATGCGGTCAAGCTGACGCTCATTTCCTTGAAAATCGGGGATAAGAGTTTCTAAAGTGGTACCCGGACTCATACGTCGGATGGCAGCCACCGTTTCTTCCCAAATTATCGATCCGCCGTCTTTCAAGTCGTCGCGATCCACACTAGTAATAACTGCGTGTTTGATATTCATGATTTTAATGGAACGCGCTACTTTTTCAGGTTCTTCCCAATCAACTGTTTCGGGTCTGCCTGTTTTTACGCCACAAAATCCACACGAACGCGTGCAAATATTGCCTAGAATCATAAACGTTGCAGTTCCTTCTCCCCAACATTCGCCCATATTCGGGCAACTTCCCGAGGTACAAATCGTGTTTAATTTATATTGATCTACCAAACTGCGTAATTCGGTGTATTTTTTCCCGATCGGCAGTTTCACCTTTAGCCATTTTGGCTTGGCTTGGGTAGTGCTTTGTTGTTCTAAAACCGTCTCCATAGTTTCAAATTACGAGGTAAAGATACGTTTAAAATCTTGTTTTTTGTGGGCGGCAATTCCCGCTTTTCACTTCATCCCGATTGCTATCGGGACGCAAAGCACTATGCGCGTTCACTCGGCGCACAACGGGCTTCCTACGGTCGCCGTTTTGCTTCGGTTCACGCAGCAAATTGCTTTTTGCGCGCTTTCCGTAGCAATCGGGGCCGCAAAAGAGTTACAATACAGACTTATCCGATTCTTCCGCTTCTTTCTTATCGTAGTGTTCCCGAATCTCAACGGGCTTAGCACCACCGTGCATACGCATTTGCAACACGTCAACCAAAAGCGAAAACGCCATAGCAAAATAGATGTATCCTTTCGGAATTTCCACACCGCAACCTTCCGCTACAAGCGAAAATCCGATCAACAAAAGAAACGCCAACGCCAGCATTTTAAACGCCGGATGCTTGTTTACGAAATTACTAATAGGTTCGGCAGCAAACATCATAATGGCAACGGTTACAATAACCGCAACATACATAACCCACACTTCGCGAACCATTCCAATAGCTGTTATGATCGAATCAATCGAGAAAACCATGTCCATAATTAAAATCTGAACCAGTACTTTTCCAAAGGTTACCGCCGCTGTTTTTACGGTTTGATCGCCGCTAACACCTTCCATTTTATGGTGAATTTCAGTTGCACTCTTGTACAACAAAAACAAGCCTCCCGCTACTAAAATCAGGTCTTTTCCCGAAAATCCTCTTTCAAAAACATGAAATAAAGGTTCTTCGAGTTTGAGAATAATTCCAATGATTAGAAGTAAACCAATACGCAAAATTCCAGCAAGAATTAAACCCAGTCGGCGCGCTTTTTTCTGTTCGCTGGCAGGTAATCTGTTGGCTAAAATACTGATAAAGATTACGTTGTCTATTCCTAGAACAACCTCTAAGGCAATTAAGCTGAGTAACGAAATAAGTAACTCGTATTCCATAAGTTTTGTTAGTTTGAGCGCAAATTTAGTTCCTGTTTAAGCTTTGTTGTATCTTGTTTAGGGTACTTTAACAAATTTTATTCTACTACCTTTGGTCACTTTAAAAAGCACCAGATTTAATTCGAACCATGGAAGTAAAAGATACCAACGGAACCTTGTTACAAGACGGCGACACAGTTACCGTTATTAAAGATTTAAAAGTAAAAGGTAGTTCGGCAGTCATAAAACGCGGAACAGTTGTTAAAAACATTCGCTTAACCGACGACGCCGCAGAAATCGATTGTCGAGTGAACAAAGTTGCCCTAGTTTTGCGTACCGAGTTTGTGAAAAAAGCCTAGTACTTTCGGCGTAATCAATAACGTAATCGTTCCATTACAAAACTGTTTACCCAGTTATCCGTTCGAGTATAATACCTTTTCTGCCTAAGATTTCTTAAGCTCCAACTCAAAAAAGTTGCTAGTATTCGCCCTCGTTGGCAATGATTTCAGCAAGTAATTTCTTCGCGCGAAGCAATTTAATTTTCACGTTATTGAGTGGTTCGTTGGTTTTGTTCGCAATTTCTTGATACGACAATTCCTGGAAGTACCGCATTTGAATCACTTGCTGGTAATGCGGTTTTAGCTGTTTGATTTGTCGAAGCAAGTTCGATAAATTTTGTTCTGTAATGAGCACATCTTCAGCGGATGGTGTATCGTCGATAACGCCATAAGCTAATTCTTCATCGCCTAAATTGTGAATTTCATGCGACGCTTTTCGCTTGCGAATCAGGTCAATATGTACATTCTTGGCAATAGCTATCAGCCACGTATTAAATTTAAATTCAGGGTTGTAGGTTTTTAGCTTATCGAAGGCTTTAGCAAATGTTTCAATAGTGATATCTTCTGCATCCGTTTCGTTTTCAGTACGTTTCAGCATAAAGCCATACACTTCATTCCAGTACTTGTCGAGCAAGTGCGTAAAAGCCGTTTGATCGCCTGCAATAGCTAATTGTATGTACTGATTTATTTCCACTGAACTGGTTTTGAAAACGTATTGGCAATGAAGATACACAATTGTGTGAAAACCAATGCTATTTCAAGGATTGGATAAAAATACATCGTATCTTTTTCCTGTAGTTTTCCAGCTGTGAAACCTAAACACAACCAAGTTGATACGTACCGCAAACCTATTAATGATACTACGATTATCCATTCAAATTGGGCAATAAGCAATACAGTTGCCAATATCGGAAAAGCCAATTGCGTAGCATAGAAAATAGATAGCTGTATCCTATCGAATGCCTTGTAATAGTTTGCAGTAGTCGAATGCCTGCGCTTTTGGCGAAACCAACTTCCAAAACTTGTCTTCGGTTCGCTGATGGTGAACGCATGTGGTGCATCGACATAGGTCGTGTTTTTCTTGGTAGCTACTTGATTCACAAACAAATCGTCGTCGCCCGAACGTAACTTTAAATGATCTCTAAATCCATCTACTTTGAAGAACTCCTCGCGCTTATAGGCTAAATTTCGTCCAACTCCCATGTACGGTTTTCCAGCTAAAGTCCATCCAAAGTATTGAACGGCAGCTAACAAGGTTTCGTATCGAATCAGTTTATTCAAAAATGAATTCGGTATTTTTCTGTATTTTCCATAACCCAAAACAATGGTTTTTTGCATGGTAAATTGTCCGGCCATTTCTTTTAACCACTGATTCGAAGCCGGAACGCAATCGGCATCAATAAAAAGTAAATATTCCTTTGTGGCTGCTTTAATTCCTAATGTCAGTGCAAATTTTTTATTACCCCAAAAAGCTTCGTTATTGACAACTTTAACGATCCTGATCATGGGGTATTGTGCCTGAAAGTGTTCAAAAACCTCTAAAGTTTCATCGCTAGAAGCATCGTCAATCAAAACAATTTCAAAGTCGTGATATTCTTGATCAGCTAAAAGAGGGATTAGTCGTTCAACGTTTTTCTCTTCATTCTTAGCGCAAACTAAAACCGAAACACCAATTTTTTTTGGCGTTCCGCCGCGAACGGGTTTAAAGCTAAATTTCGCAAAAACAGCCCAATAATAAAGGAGTTGCAGCACAACCACAACGGCAAAAACACAAAGTAAAATGGCATACATAGCTAGCTGTTCAGTTTTGTCGGCGGCAAAGGTACAAAGCTGCGTTCGATTAAAAAATTTTGTCGGATTTCAGTTGGCTACTTCTCAAAGTAATGAATACCAAAGCACGAAACTTTCGCACATTTTACTTTAAACCGATTCAGGAACTAAATTAACTTCGGGTTCAATAAGTATTTCAAACGTATCGAAAACCACTTGTTTGACTTCCAAGGCTAATTGGTACAACTCAGGTCCGCTCGCCGAACCATAATTTACAAGCACCAACGCTTGTTTTTCATGCACTCCTGCGTCGCCGCGTCGAATTCCTTTGTAACCGCATTTTTCGATCAAATATCCCGCTGGTACTTTTACTGTACCATCTTCGAGTAAATGATATTTAATATCGGGATGTTTGGCCAGCACTTCCGCAAATTTATCGGCATTGATAATCGGATTTTTGAAAAAACTACCGCTGTTTCCCAAGACTTTTGGATCGGGAAGTTTTGATTGGCGGATTTTAATCACCGCACGACTTACATCTGCGGGCGTTGGCTTACTGATCCCTGCATTTTCAAGTTCTTGCAAGATATCACCGTAATTCAAATGTAACTGGTGGTTGCGTTTTGTGAGTTTGAATACAACTGCGGTAATGATGTACGTATCTTTTAGCGTTCCTTTGAAAATGCTTTCGCGATACGCAAATTGACAATCGTCGGTATGGAAGGTTTTAAATTCTGCTGTTTTTCGGTGCAAAGCTTCGCAATATACCATTACGTCTTTTATTTCCACGCCGTAGGCGCCAATGTTTTGCATCGGTGCAGTTCCCGTGTTTCCGGGAATGAGCGATAAATTTTCCAATCCGCCGTAGCCATTTTCCAAACTGTATAGCACCAATTCGTGCCAATTTTGTCCGGCTTGCGCTTTTATCCAAACAAAATCGTCGTCTTCATCAAGAATTTCAATTCCCGAAAAATTAATTCGAACTACCGGAATTTCAATATCTCGACTCAACAATATGTTACTGCCTCCGTTTAAAACAAAGTAGTTGCTGTCTTTCAATTCTTCGACAATTTCTACTAGCTCAATCAAAGTGTTTGCCGTGTAAAGTTCTTGGGCTGTTACATCAATTCCAAAGGTGTTGAACGGCTTTAGCGATACGTTTTTGTCGGGCGTCATATAAATTCAATTGGTGCGTCGGTGATTATGCTGCCAAATTTCGCGTTATAGATTTTATGCCACAAGTGAAAAACCAATAAAGGTGTTATTACCGCAGTATATTGATTCGGATTTTTGAAAAACTCATTCACCAAACGGTTC
Source organism: Flavobacterium sp. (assembly GCA_027483785.1). Classification (GTDB taxonomy): domain Bacteria; phylum Bacteroidota; class Bacteroidia; order Flavobacteriales; family Flavobacteriaceae; genus Flavobacterium. Next base: position 6,374 of record JAIXTU010000101.1, on the reverse strand, counting down.
TTGTCAATATTTTTGAAGTAAGGCAATTCGAAAATCGGACTTTTTCGCAGTGCTTCAACATCGTTTCGCAAGGTATCTATTTGGGTTAAATACTTGGCGTATGGCGCACTTAAGCCAACTTTTCTGAAATCGGTTACTTCTTTTGGCAAGCGTTTCATCAACGATTGTTTCTGTACATATTTACCTTTTTTTCCAGTGAACAACCAACGATCGGCTAATTTTCCTGCGCCGATGATCAGTTTGTGATCGAGAAACGGTTCCCGACATTCAATCGATGCTCCCATGGTACAACGGTCGTTTCGATCGAGTAACGACGCCAAATAAGTATGCTGATCAAAGTACAGAGCCTGTCTTTGTAAATTGTTGGGATACAGTTGTTTTGCTTCAGTCAAAATTTGGTAGCGGTAAGCGTTTTCAGGCTCGGAAGCCAGATTGTACAGTTTTTTTATATCGTTCGGGTATAAGTTGCTTCCGTTATAGATAACGCGGGCATCATTAGAGCTAATTTGCGAATACCGATATAGTTTATCCAATCTTTTCGAACTCCGGAAAAGTTCCAAAGCACCGCTTACTCGAGCCGCATGAATTAAATTTGGATAGGCGAGCGGTTTGTAGCGTACATAACCTCCAAACAATTCGTCGGCGCCTTCACCCGAAAGCAACACTTTTACATTCGATTTTGCTAAACCCGCTAAAGCAAGCAAATGCGGTTCGCTCAAATGCGTAAGCGGCTCGTCTTGTAAATAAATGGATTTCAATAAATTGTCGTAAAAATCGCTGCCGTTAATTTCCAACTCATGGTGTTTGAAACCGAACAGGCTCGATACTTTGCGAGCTAACTGCGATTCGTCGTGTTCGGCTTCTGCGAAAGCAACATTAAAGGTATTGATGTTTTTAAACTGCTGTTGAAATAAGGAAGCCGCCACAGCCGTAGAATCGAGTCCGCCGCTAAGCATTAAGCCAACAGGAACGTCGCTAACCATGCGTAAAGCCACCGATTCGTCGAAAGTTTCTGTAAACCACCCTACCGGGTCATTGATTAGAGAAGTCTTTGCAATTTCTTCACCCAAATTCCACCATCGAGTTTCGCTACTGTAGCCTTGTGTGCTGATTTTTATAAAATGACCGGGTAACACTTTTTTGATGTTTGCAAAAAGCGTGCTTGTCCCTGCAGCGAAGCGATTAAAAAAGTATTCTTTGATACTTTCGGTAGCTAATACAATTGGAATATCGGCACTAAAAAGCGCTTTTTGTTCACTTGCAAACAGGTACGTGTTTCCTTGTGTGGTGTAATAGAGCGGCTTTACACCCATGCGATCGCGAACAAGTGTGAGGCTGCGCTCTTGCGTATCGTAAACGGCAAAAGCAAACATGCCGCGTAAGCGAGGTAAAATGGCAGTTCCGTACTTACTATAGCATTCCACTAACACTTCAGTATCTGAATTTGATTTTAGCTTAAAACCGTCGGCGCGAAGTTCGTCGGCTAATTCTTTGAAATTGTAGATTTCGCCGTTATACGTAATTACAAAACGCCCATTTGCGGATGTAAATGGTTGATGCGCCGCCGACGATAGATCGAGTATGGATAAACGTCGGTGACCGAATCCGCAATTCGAAGCGGTGTAATAACCGTAGTCGTCCGGACCGCGATGCTCCAATGCGAGCGTCATTTTTTCAAGAAGCGCTCTTTCTGTAAAGAGGTTATCTTTAATTTTAAATATTCCGGTTATTCCACACATGTTGTTTTTGGTCGATTAGTTTGTGATAGCGCGCTGCGATTATCTTCATATTTACGTGATAATTCGCATTTTGGACTACAAATTCTCTATTTTTTTGGGTAGCTTCAACGATTTTATATTTGTTTTCGCCGATCCATAATAGCGAATCTGCTAGTTTCTGTGGGGATGCGGAAACGAGCAATCCGTTTTCTAAATCAGTAATAAATGATTGGTTTCCGGGTATATTGCTTACCACTGGAAAACAGCCCGCAGCCATGGCTTCAAAAAGCGATGCTGAAACGCCCTCGGTTTCCGGCATTGAAATATAAATGGGGTGTTCCGACAATAATTTGGGTAATGCTGTATTGGGAATTCGGCCTGTGAAACCAACCTCTTCGCTAATGTTTAGCTCGCGAGCAAGGGTTTCCAACTGTTCTTTTTGCGCACCGTCACCAATTATAGTTAGTTGAAAATCAATATTTCCTTGCTTTAATATTCCAAAGGCTTTTAACACTAAATCGTGTCGATATTCAGGAAGTAAACTTCGCGTGACAATGCACTTTAATTTAGGTTCCGCTTCGGGAAAGCGCGTAAAATAAAAGCGGTCGGTGTCAATTCCTTTAGGTAAAACCAACACTTTATCCATATCTACACCGGCTACCTTCATTGAATGCGTCATAACAGTACCCCAAGCATGAATCAAATCCGCTTTTTTAAATGCGTAGCTTTGTATGGCTTTTTTTAACGGATAAAATATTGAATTTTCGGGCCATAAATCGGTTCGTCCTTGTTGTGCAATCGCACAGGGTTTTACTTGCGAAAGCGCAGCTAGAAATCCGTAACTGGTTGTTCGCTCTGCAATTACCATATCTGGGCGTTCTTCACGAATAATGCGCTGTATCTTTGGCAAACAAAATAAATACTCGAACATCCGCTGCGTTCGATCTTTAAAACTGTAGCCGCCATGTCCTAATTCCCAAGTCACGAATTCAAAATCGCCATAGATTTCGAGTCCGCGCATCCAAGTTTGGGCGTCGGCACGGTACACTTCACCTAAAAATAAAATCTTTCTTTTCATTAGTCGGCAACGTCGAAAGCGCGATTTAAAAAGTCGTTTAAAGGTTTTATTAATTTGAAATACGCAACAACATCAGAAACGAAATTGCTCTTAAATAGATCGTCGAACGGAATATCGCGTTGTACGATGAAACTCTTTAGTTGTAAGTGTTTGATGGCTGCATGATCTTTTTCGAAATCTTTTGGAGCCGTCTTTAAAGTGTGCTCGTCGCGTTGTAAATCTTCGAAAGCGGCCTTAAACTTTTTTTCCGAAAGTATTTCCTGTAGATCGTCGTAAAAGAAGGCTATTTCTGTGCGGATTTTCTTCAAATCTTTGGCCTCGGGCATGTAAATTCCTCCGGCGAGAAAACTTCCTTTGGGATCAACGTGCAAATAATATCCTGCTTTCGGATTGTTGGCATGTGAGGGCGAAATCCAAAAGCCCATATGCGTTTTGTAAGGCGATTTATCTTTGGAGAATCGAATGTCGCGATTGATGCGAAAAACCACTTTTTTAGCTTCTACATCGGCCATTCCTGAATCGAATTCTTGAACCCCTGACAGTAATTCTTGCGCCAATTCCAAATAGTGCTTTCGATACTTTTGGTAGCTATCTTGTTTACTTTGAAACCAATCGCGGTTGTTGTTTTCGGCCAGATCCTTTAAAAATGCTATCGCTTCTTGCTGTATCATTTTGTTTTTTCTTCAAATTGATCGGCTGTGAACGAACCTATTTCTGCCCACTTTAGTTTGCCAGCTTCGTAAAATTGTACATACGGAAGAGTGGTTACGTTGAATTCTCTAGCAAGTACTTTATTTGCTTCTACATCTATTCGCAACACTTGTACTTCTGGATGCGCCTTTTCAAAAGCTTCAACTTCGGGTTTCATTTTGATACAAGGCGCGCACCATGAGGCCGAAAATACAACCAACGTCTTTTTTTGTGCGCGTAATTTTGCTTGAAAATCGTTTACAGATATTCCTTTCTGATTTTCGGGAATGGTTAGCTGTGCTTGGTTTTGATACGCACTGTAGCCCCCTTTTAGTTCGAAAACGTTCTTAAAGCCGTTCGAAACCAAAGCAGCTGCCGCCTTTTTGCTCCTTCCACCACTCAAACAAAAAACGAGCACAGGTTTTTCTTTGTCGAGTTGTTGTACCTCTGTATTGAAATCAGCACCATTCCAATCGATATTTTTCGATTTGGAAATCGTTCCGTTTTTGAATTCTCCGGGAGTACGTACGTCTAACAGTTGTGCGTCTTTATGTAGCGCAAGTTTTTGAAATTCAGCTACATCTACTTGTTTAAAATCGGTCGTTTGTCCCTGACACGAGGAACCGATTAACAGTAAAATGGCGTATGAAATTAGATGCATTATTCTCATAGTACGAAGGTAAATGAATATAAATTATAGATTAAAGATTTTATACGAAATTCCAGCAGCTGTAAGTACTTTCAGCGTTCGGTCTTCGTGGGTATCGGTTACGAAAATCTGTCCGAAGCTACTTTTTGCCACCAGATCAATAATGTATTGCACGCGGAATTCGTCGAGTTTGTCAAAAATATCGTCGAATAGGAAAATGGGTTTTTTTCCAATTTTTTGATGCAACATGGTAAATTGTGCCAGCTTTAATGCAATGAGAAACGACTTTTGTTGTCCTTGCGAGCCAAACTTTTTTATGTTGTGTTTGTTGAGTTTGAATTCGAAATCGTCGCGATGGATACCAACAGTTGTAAATTGTAGGACGCGATCTTTGGGCAAACTTTCGAGAAGTAAATCAAAAAATCCACTTAGACTTAAATCCGATTTATAAGAAATTTCGGCGCTTTCAGCCTGTCCCGAAATGGCCGCATAATATTCTTGAAACAGCGCGTTGAAGGGTTCGATAAACGCTAAACGCCGTTCAAATATCAGTTGTGCTTCCCGATCGAGTTGCGCGTTGTAGATTTGAAGTGTATCGTTGTCGAAAGTCAGATTTTTAGCAAAGAACTTTAGTAAGGCGTTTCGCTGCGCCAAAATTCGTTGGTATTGAATTACGGCTTGCAGATAGAGTGGGTCGGTCGATGCGAGTATGGTATCAACGAATTTTCGTCTGTTTTCACTTCCTTCCGTAATTAAATCGCGATCGGCGGGCGAAATTAAAACGGCAGGTACAAAACCTAAATGTTCTGAAAACTTCTCATAAGCCTTGCCGTTTCGTTTGAGCACCTTTTTTTGACCGCGTTTTAGGCTGCAAATCAATTGTTCGTTTTTATTGTCAACGTTGTATTTGCCGTCGATTACAAAGAAGTCGGCATCGTGACGAATATTCTGAACAGCCAGCGGATTAAAATAACTTTTACCGTAACTTAGGTGGTAAATGGCGTCTAGTACATTGGTTTTTCCAATGCCATTTTTACCTACAATGGCGTTTAAACCTGCATCAAACTCGAACGATGCTTCTTCAAAATTCTTATAATTCAGCAAATGTAGCTCTTGTAGTACCATAAAAAATTTTCGCCGAAAGGCCTCTGCAGAAAACCAAATCGCGGCTGCGGCAGAAAGGTATTTAATAAATCGAAAAATTGGGCTTTTTGGTTTGACAAAAAATTATATTTTTGCACCTCACAAATTTAGAACAATTACGAATGGCAACATACAATAAAAGAGGTTATAAAGCACCGAAACCAAAAGAGGAGAAAGAGCAAGTTGAGGTAGTTGAAGATATCAATATCGACGAAAGCCAAAGTACGACCGCTGGTGTTTTTAATACTTTAGACGAAACTGCTTCGAAAACAGAAGCTTTTGTTGCTAAAAACCAGAATGTTATCTTAGGTGTTATCGGAGCCGTAACTTTAGCGGTTGTTGGTTACTTTGCTTACACTAAATTTATTGTGGAGCCTAAGGAAGAAGATGCGGGAAGCCAAATGTACTTAGCTCAGCAAAACTTCACCAAAGCACTTGATGGCACTAAGAGCGATTCGCTTTTCAAATTAGCACTGAACGGTAGCGAAGGTAAATTTGGTTTTGTTAAAATAGCCGATGAATATAGCGGAACCGATGCGGGAAATATGGCTAACTACTATGCGGGTATGGCTTATTTGAATTTGAAAGATTTCGATAAAGCAATTTCGTACTTAGAGAAGTTCCAAGGTAAAGATCGCTTCCTTTCGATTTTAGCTACTGGTGCGATTGGCGACGCTTACGCGGAAAAAAATCAGCTTCAACAAGCTTTAGATCAATACGTTAAAGCGTCTGAAATGGAGCAAAACGATTTTACTACACCGCGTTTCTTATTGAAAGCAGGTAAAGCAGCTTTAGCTTTAGGCAAGAAAGCTGAGGCATTGAAATTTTTCACGTCGATTAAAGAATCGTATGAGAGTACTCCAGAAGGACAGCAAGCAGACACCTTCATTGGTCTAGCTCAATAAATAAAAATCTATGGCGACAGCAAATACCAATCTGTCGAACTACGATAAAGCTTCAATCCCAAACGCGAAAGATTTTCGGTTTGGGATTGTTGTTTCAGAGTGGAACGATACCGTTACTGAAGGACTATACGCGGGTGCCGTTCAAGCCCTAATCGACTGTTGTGCGCAACCTCAAAACATAGTGCGCTGGG
>JAIXTU010000216.1 GCA_027483785.1 Flavobacterium sp. | reverse complement strand
TCCCAAATTAGAGTTTTACAGTGAAGATGGTCAACAAGTAGTGTTTACGGATAAAAATGTAATTGAATTTCAACGAATTTTCAAAAATGAAAAATTGATTACTGAAGTTCAAGATACTGCCACTTATAAGATAATGATGCTCTTAGAAGACGGTTTTTGGCGTGTTAGGCATATAGAAAAGATGTCGGCTATTCCCGTTGCAAAAGATACCGTTAAACAGGATCGTGAATTTAGCGTATCAGGAAATAAGGTACTATTTAAAAATTCTGAATTTACTTTCAAAGGAATAAACTACTATCCAAAAAATTCTGCATGGGACACTTTTGGCGATGCGTTTAATAAAGATACTATTGCCAGAGATTTTGATATTATAAAATCAGCAAAGCTAAACTCGATTAGAATTTTTATTCAATATGAAGATTTTGGAAAGGCAAACCTAAAATCCGAAAAGGTCGAGAAACTAAGAATTCTACTTGATCTCGCACATGCCAAAGGATTGAAAGTTGTAGTGACGCTGTTTGACTTTTACAGCGATTATACGCTGGAAAGTTGGACTTTAACCGGTAGACACGCTGAAAAGCTAGTTTCCGAATTTAAAAATCATAAAGCAATTGCAGCCTGGGACATTAAAAATGAACCGAATCTTGATTTTGAGAGTCGCGATAGAAATAACGTTTTAAACTGGCTCAAGCAAATGATAACAGTTGTGCGAGAACACGCTCCTAATCATTTGATTACAATTGGATGGTCTAATTCAACTGAAGCAAAGAATCTTGAAGACAAGGTCGATTTTGTTTCGTTTCATTATTACAATTCGATTGCCGACTTTGAATACGAATACAACAATTTACAAAAAGCAACCAAGAAACCGTTGGTAGTTCAAGAGTTTGGCATTCCTTCCTACAGAGGTTTTTGGCGTTGGTTTGGCGAAGATGAAGAAGATCAAGCCGAATATCATAAAAAAATGCAAGCCTTATTCAAAAAGAATAATCTTGCATTTATGTCGTGGACGCTGTATGATTTTCCGCATGTTCCCGACCAAGTTGCGGGTAAATGGCCGTGGCAGAAAAGTCGTCAGAAAAAGTTTGGCTTCATCGATGAAAAGGGAGCAAAAAAGCCGTCGTTCTTATATATTTCCAACGATTAATTGAGGGTTCTTTTTTGATTGCAATTCTTCAAACTTATTCAAATACATATCCACAATTTTGTCCATTGATAACGAACATGCGGCATTGTAATTCGTTTGAGCGATTCGCTTTCTGTAGTTATCGTCCTCAAGAATCGTTTGAATGGCATCAGCTAACGAAGAAGTACAGCTCGGATTAAAAAATTCTCCCTGATACCCTTCTTCTTTTACAAGCAGTGCCAAATCGCCTAAATCAGGCATCACGACGGCTTTTCCGTAGCTCCCGGCTTGATGTAAAACACCAGAACTACCTGTAGTGGAAGTATAGGGGAAGGCCACTATCGTACTTTCTTTAAAAATTCGTTCTACATCATTTTCTTCCACATACCCTGTAAAAGTCAACCCTTCAACATGAGCATATTTATCTTTTACCGATTGCAAATAACCAGGCGTATTCGGACTATCTGTTCCAGCGATTACTACTTCAAGAGGTTCATTAATATTTTGCCGAATGAGCTCCACAGCATCAATTAAAATTTCAACCTTCTTGTAGGTTCCAAACTTTCCAAAAGCCAGAACTTTCTTAGGACCTTCAGGTAAATCAAAACTTACCGACTGCGGCGATTCGAAGCTGCCGTGCGGAATTAAAGTTACATTCTGCGCTTTATATTTAGCCTTCAAAATAGACACGTAAGCGGTTATTGTTAAGGCTACTGCATCGGCTTTTAAAATGCAATTAGTAAGCTGTGTGCCGATGAAATTGTAGATTTTCTTAGCTATTTTGTTCGATGTAAAACCTGCATTTGTTAAATCTACTTGCTCTAAGATATTGTGCAACAATACCACGGAAGTGCAGCCAAACATCTTTAAAATCATAGGAATGAGTAAACCTAGTGCAGCGGGTATTTTTTTATCACCAAATTTTACAAATTGTAAATTGAACAATACCGCATCGGGTTTTTCCTTGATAATTGCCGACACAATAGTGAACAGATTAGTGTAACTGTTGAATTTCCAGCATTCGTTAACCGACACTTTGTGGCTGTTCTTAAAATCCAGCTGTTTGGGTTCCGCAGTGTAATCTGTAACCAAAATCAATTCAGTTACTTCTTCTTTCTGAACGAAGTTTTTTACTAGATGATAGCCGTATTCATTTAAGGTTACTTTGCTGGGAGGGAATGCCGTAACAATTGCTATTTTCATGATCGTACCTTTATATTTTACTTTATTTTCAGTTCAAAATTCTATTAAATAGGATCTTTACGTTATTTATTTCGATGAATGGGCGTTTGCTTTAGACGAACCTTTTCCTTCTGTTGACGAAGTAAAATGTTAGCTGAAAGAACAGTAGAACAAGCATTGAGAGAATTTGCATTTCGACTACCTGATCTAATGTATTGTGAAATAAAACGATAAGAATGATTTGCGTTAAGCCAAGTAGGGCGGAGATGATAACTGGTAGGAATTTCCCAATGGACAAGAAGTAGTATGCAAAAATATTTGCAACGGCAAAAATTGATGTTGCCAAAGCATATTTCCACAACAGTGGAGCTATACTCAAGTAGCTTTTACCAAACAAGAGTAAAACAACAAAGTCAGGGAAGAGAAAGCATACCGCAGTAATTACCGCAGCCAACATAACAACATATCCTACATACCTAAGCAAAGTAGGCGCAGTATCTTCTTCGTTTTTATGTTTTTCGATAACTTCCGGCAACAATAACATTACAAACATCCAAGTCACAAAATAGACGACTCTCCCGATTAGAGCGAGTGACGCATATACGCCTGCCTGATCGTTTGAAAAAAAGTGCTTTACCAAAATGATATCGCTATTATTGATGATAATTTGTGTGAGTTCGTAGAAAGCTGTGAGTGAAAAAAAGATAGCAATCTCACGAGAATTGATCTCAGCTACCGAAACGCCTTTCTTGCTTTTTAATATTCGCTTTTGGAACGGGAATAGTCCAACAATACACGAAAGCAAAATTCCTAGTGCAATAGTTATAGAACTGGGAATTGTTGAAACTAATGCAATTAGAAAAATGGTAACGAACAATCTTACAATCATTTCGTTTTGATAGGTAACAGACATTGCATTTAATTGGTGTTTTCCCTGAAAAAGCCCCCTATTTACGCTAATAAGGAAGTACAACGGAACACTGAGCCCAAAAATTAAAAACATTTCGTGCGTTTCTGTCTTTAATAATTGTTGTAAGGTTTTCGCAAATACGGCTATCAACAAACCAATCGCGAAGCCCGTGAATAAAGCTGTTCTACTCAGAAGCTTCAAAACCGTATTTAACTTCGTTGAATGATATAAAACGGCGTATTTTGAAGTCACGATTTGAAATGTCATTCCTAAAAAAGACAGTACCAACAACAGCGTAATCAAGATTGCCGCATCTGCAAAAGCCGCCGGAGTTAATACTCTACCAAGAATTAAATTATATGCGTAATTCCCAATATTAACAACCAGCATGCTGCCCATAAAAAACTGCTGTGCACTCAGACGTTTTAGATACATTTTTTAAAGTTTGGTATTTCTAAAAAGGATTCCTTCAGTAAGTTATAGCACATCTCTTTGAAGAATGTAACTTAATCTTTCCGTCTGGAATTGTTCGCTGATTTTTGAATTCTCTTGCCCAATGATAAAAAGGACTTTATTGCGCGACATTGCTTTTTTGTATAATGAAGCTATTGCCGAAACGGCCGTTTTGTCGATATCTGAAAGATTGTTGAGTGATAAGGTTACAATTTTAGATCGATCTATTAATTTATCAAAATGATCATAAAGCGAAATCACATTTTGAGAATTTAGATTGCCGATAATTTCAAAAACCCCTGAGTTGTTAGTTATTTGCAAAGCCATAATTTTAATTATTGTAATTAATTTATCTTTTTGATGACGCGAAGATGCTTTGGCTTTCCGTTTTTGGCTCGTAGATTTCGACGAATGCCCGTTTACTGTAGATGAAATCTGTGCCTTTATCCCTAATTTGCACACGTTATCAATTACCTTTCGACGAATGAACCACTTCTGCAGAATTACCGTATTATTTTTCATATTCTTTAGCAGCTATTCACAGAATATGGAGGAAGGCTTTTCGCTGCTTGAGCGTGGCGATTTTAAACAAGCTGAAACCTTTTTTGATGCTGTACTTAAAAGCTATCCACAAAACAAAACGGCCCGATTGTGCTACGCTAGAGCCGTAGGTCTTAGTGGGAAACCCGAAAAAGGACTAGAACTTTTCACTATTTTAAACGAAGAGTTTCCGAACGACTTGGAAATTAAACTGAATTACGCCGAAGCTCTACTTTGGAACAAGCGGTTTGCAGACGCGGAAGTGTTTTACGGAAAGTTGATTTTGGAGAATCCGGATAATTTTGTCGCTAATTTAGGTTATGCAAATACCTTATCTAATCTTCAATCGTATAGTAAAGCCTTAGAATACATCACGAAAGCTATTGCTTTAGCACCAGAAAATAATGGAGCTAAAGTTTCTAGGAAGTACATTAAATTAGGGTATGCAAATGAAAAAGTAAAAGAGAAAGATTACAAAGGAGCAGAGGCATTTTACGATGAAATTTTACTCGATTTCCCGAACGATCAAGAAACCTTACTCAATAAAGCTAATTTGTATCTGATTACAAAAAACATTGAAAAAGGTAAAGAGGTGTATAATTTGCTTGGAAAAGAAAACCCGCTTATTGCATTAAATGGCCTGTCATTAGTTGAACACATCGACGGAAAGGATAAAGCGTCATTAAAACTATCGAATCAAGCTATTGCGGCATTAACCACAACTACGGAAGAACGATTGGTTAAACAGTCGCAAGAGCGCTACGTTCAAGCTTTAATTTGGAATAAAAAATACCCTGAAGCTGATTTGGAAATAAAACAATTAAGTGCTCGATACGGAAACGAAAATTGGGTTTTGGCGCTATCGGCTACTTTAGCAGTTTACATCAGCGAGTTCAAGGAGAGCATTAAGTATTATCAGCTTATTTTAGATGCGGATTCAAAATCGTTCGACGGAAATTTAGGAATTGCTAATGCCTATTTTGCTAATGGCGAAACCGAAAAAGCATACGCCGCTGCTTATAAAACACTAACTATTTTCGAAAAGCAAAACGACGCCACTAACTTTTTACAGAAGTTGCACGAAGAGCATACTCCCTTTTTAGAGGAAAGATTCAGTTATTCTTTCGATAATGGAAACAATACCGCATATACGTCGAGGACCTTAGTGTCGGTGCCTGTTTCACAAAAATGGTCAATCAACGGAAACTATCAATATCGTAAAACTGGGAATAAAGTTGTCGATTTGAACGCTAAATCTAATGATGTGTTGCTCGGTTTTGGTTATAAGTTTCATCCCAAAGCAAGTTTTTACTTTGATGCAGGAATTACCTCTGCTAGCACCAACAGCAGCAGTTATACCGAAGCATTAATCAACGCCTATTTCAAAGTTAAACCCTATAAATTGCAGGATTTAGAAATTGGATACAGACGCGAATTGCAAAATTTTAATACCGAATTGATTGATCGACAAATAGCAACCAACAATTATTATTTGAACTACAATGTTGGAACTAACTTTAATCTCGGCTGGTTTACGCAGTACTTTTACACATCTCAAACGGATAACAACACCAGAAATTTGCTATTCACATCGTTGTATTATTCGATACTTCCTAAGTTGGGTTTAAAAGCGGGTTTAAATTACCAGTATATTACTTTTAAAGATCAACTTCCTACTTTTTACTTCAGCCCGGCACGTTTTAATGCATACGAAGTATTTATTGATTTCTTAAAAGACGAAAAAGCGATTCAGTCTAAACAACTTTTTTACAACATCAACGCGGCTTTCGGATATCAATTTATTGAATCAAACGATAAGCAATCAACGTATCGTTTTCAATTGCGATTTGGTTATAAATTTTCAGATCGATTGCTAGCTAATTTGTTTGGAGGAAGAAGTAATATCGCATCGGCCTCAGTAGCTGGTTTTACTTTTACTGAAATGGGGGTACGCTTGAAATGGAACCTATTTAGCGTTCCTATTTTTAAAACGCAAAAGAATGATGAAACAACAAAGGCTGTCGATTGACAGCCTTTTTAGATTCTAAAAACTAAGACGATTTAGTTTTTAAGAAGTTTGGTAAACAACTTTTTGTTTTCATCTGTGGTAACTTCTAGAAAGTAAATTCCATAGGTTAAGTTTTCCGTATTGATGGAAACTTCATAGTTGAGTTGGTTAACCTCCTCCTTTCCGAAAGCAACAACTCTGCCCATCTGATCTATAATTCTAATAAATACAGAACTGGATTTAGTTGGTAAAACTAAAGTTGTTGAATCATGACATGGGTTTGGATAAATATATAATGGTTTAAAGGATAGAGGTTCGGTTGGAGTAAGGCTAAGATTAGTGGCATTTCCTAAAATTAAATTTGAAACACTTAACGTAAAGGGTTGGTAACTGCTGTAGTTTCCTGAGGTAGAGAACACGAAATCTTTGATGTTTTCTTGATTATAGGATGCGCCGGTTGCATCAACAAATTCGCTCAACGGTATTGTTATCTCAGTTTCGTTTTCATGTGCCGGAAGCAAGATTCGCAATCTGTCGTTCCAGTTGCTTAAACCTTCTGTTACTAATACAAGCTCAACGGGCAACGAATTCTTCAGCTTCAAGCTTATCGAGCTGTAGTTCGAAGCATCAAAAGTTAATTCTCCTGGAAGGATATTTCGAAACAAATTTACAGTTCCATAAACTTCACCAGTTACGGCAACATTTCGTTCAATTTTGTATTCATCTGCTTCAACATCAACGGTATCGTTAGTGATTTCGAAGTGGGTAATATTAGTTTCCGACTCGATGTAATCTAAACCCCACGGACCATCAGCCAAGTATAAAGCATCAAATTGTGTGGCGTTGTTTCCTTGTATTGTAAAACCGATATCAAACAAACTTCCTGTACTTACGGTTATCTCTTGTTCGTAAGTTCCAGTTAATGAGATGCTTTGTGCAATTGATTCTTGTGATGAAAGTTCAGTTTGCTTTTTATTTCCGTTAAAACTTACGCTTGTTGCACCCGTTTTATTGATGAGGTTTAGCTTTAATTCGCCGTTTTTATAGTAGCCGCTTTTTACAAAAACAGTTGGTATTCTGTTAGTTACTTCATCTTCTGTTAAAGGAGCCGTGTTTATAAATTGCGTTAAAATGTAATTCGTTATACTACAAACTTGTCCCATAGATGAACCCCAAACCTGAAAATTACAGTAATTGCCACTCGGATATTGTCCGATATTCCAATAGCTGTGCAGTTTATTCTCCTCGGTAAGTTGCTGTACCGAAAAGTTCAAACCGTATTCTAAAGCGCCGTTAGCTCTTCTTATCTTAATCATCACAATTTCATAGCCGTTTAGCGTAAGAGTTCTCACATCTTCTAGGCTTGAATTGTTTAAGCGATCGCAAATTGCTTTCGAATGGCCATAAATTCCGTCTGACGTTTGAGTAGCTAAAACGGCTGCAACTCGTGTATTACCTTGATAATAGTCGACCGAGTAGACTTGCAACGCATTGGTAATTCCAATTAAATCTGTTGGACTTGATACATACGTAGTCTCGTTTCCAAACATACCGGTTTGTGGAAGTAAAGCAGCGAGATTTATAGAAGAATTACTGCGGAATTGAAGTGTGTTGTCTGGAGCAAAAACGCTCTGTTTATCTTTGGTATCGGCGTAGCTGTTCGTTTTCACTCTACTGAAATTTCGCTTTGCAATTAAGGTAGCTAAATCTCCGGTACTTTCTAAACCACCATTGTTTGCAGAGGAAACGTCGGTTGCTGATGTGATATCTGCGGTATTATTTAGCCTCATTGCTACGTAAGGATTGGCAGTAACGTAGAAAACGGCATCGTTAAAATCGTTATCGCAACTACCGAAATCTCTACGAATATCTTCAAAACCTAAAATAATTCTTTGATTTTCAATGTCATTCAACAAAACATTGTGCTGTCGTAGGTTTGGATCTGATTCTGGGTTAAAATCTGGGTTAGAAAACAAGCGCCACAAACCGTTCGTTACAGAAGATCCGTTCCAGCCATTCGCTAATAAAACCCAGCCAATGCCCGTTCCTGCTGGAAAAGTTCCAATTTTCACTTTATTACCTGCCACTAAAGAACCACCGCTTCCGGCAGCTGAAACGTTTGGGAATATTATGGTAATCTGGCTCGCGGTAGGTGCTGTAGTTGGCGGATTATTTAAATCGTACTTATAAAAGCCCAGTACATTTTTGTAGCCTGCACCTTCACTTACAAATGTTACCCAAACATCTGCCATGCTATCTAGAATTACGTTTGTATCATATCCCGACGATATATACTGCGGGTTGTAGGTAGGTACTGGATAATTCTCGGGTAGTGAATTATTAATTAATGTCATTGTTGACGTACTAATAACATCACTTTGTGCAAAATAAAGCGGTGTCCCATCAGCTGTAAAACTACCTAGAAATTGGAAACTCTGTGCGGATGCAAATGAAGTAGCCAAGACGATAATAATTCTTAGGATTCGTATCATAATTATAAACTTAATTGTGACACAAATTTAGATTGACAAGTTAAAGCGCAATTAAATTTTAGTTTACAGGACTAAGAAGTATAGACGAAATGTGAAAATGCGTAGATGAATGATTA
This sequence comes from Flavobacterium sp., assembly GCA_027483785.1. Taxonomy (GTDB): domain Bacteria; phylum Bacteroidota; class Bacteroidia; order Flavobacteriales; family Flavobacteriaceae; genus Flavobacterium. Next base: position 3,220 of record JAIXTU010000216.1, on the reverse strand, counting down.
CAGGAGATTTAAGCGATTCATAAGTTCGGCTTTGTTCGACCGACTTACCGGTATGACATCTTTTGCAATCAAGACACTATTATCTTCTATGTCGATGATTTTTTTTGTGTTGATGATATACGAACGATGCACTTTTAAGAATAAATCTTTAGGTAATTTTTCTTCTATTTTCTTGAGGGTAGAATGAACGAGGTAATTTTTCCCGTCGGTTTTAATTTGAGAATAATCGCCTTTCGCTTCAACGAAATTTACGGATGCAAATTCAATCTTAATTAATCGTCTGTCTATGTTTATATAAAACTCATTTACAGTATCTTGTGGCTCTGCGTTTTTGGTTTCTATCGGTGACGGCACTGTACTAACCGTTGTGCTTTCAGCTTTGTGAATCGCTTTTTGAAATCGGTCTTCGGTAATGGGTTTTACCAAATAATCAACAATACACTCGTATTCAAAAGCTTCTATAGCAAAGTTCTTGTCGGAAGTTACTAAAACTACTTTAGGCGGATTTTTTATAGTTTGTATAAAGTCAAAGCCAGTAAAGGCGGGCATGTGGATATCGAGAAAAATCAAATCAACCTGATTCTGATTTAGATATTTAATTGCTTGTATAGCATCGGAGAACGACTGTACTAATTTAAGCTTCGGATTGTTTTCAATCAGCTGACCCATTATGGCTCGTGCCATTTCTTCATCGTCAATAACAATGCAATTCATACCGCAATCTGAAATTATAGTTCTTCAACAAATCGCTGCATGACGTCTAAAATTTCTTCGAATTTATCTTGCAGCAAAGTGCTTTTATTTTTCAAAAGTTCTTCAAATTCCTCAGCAATATAATAACTTTTTTCAAGACCTAACAGAGATATTTTGTGTTTCAATTTGTGTACGCATTGAGCGGCATCAGCTAAATCGTTGTTTTGGAGATGATTGCGATATATGGCAATTTCTTCAGGTAACTCTCGTTTCAAAATTTCAATCATTCGAGCTTTAAATTCGATATTAGCACCAGAAAGTTGCTCGATGTATTTATTGTTGGGTTGTTCCATGGTTTATATTTAGAGTGAAATAAGAAGTGTTTTCTAAATTATCTTTTCAAGGAAGTCATATTCCATATAAAGATTTACTTCCAATAAAATCAACAAAAGTTTGAATGTTTGTTTTATGAATAAACTTCAAAAGCTTATGTACCATTTCTCAAGCTTTAACCATTTCACAAAAGCGCGTTTTATTTTTTTAGTTTTATGAAGAAAGTTGTTCCTTGTCCGACTTCACTTTCAATCCAAATATCGCCGTGATATAAATCAATGATTTTCTTTACGATAGAGAGTCCAAGTCCGGTTGATTTATCACTTGAACTCAAGGATTGAAATATTTTGAAAATCTTTTTTTGGTTTTCCTTGGCGATTCCCTGTCCGTTATCCCGAATTGAAAAAAGATAATAATGCGGTAAGTATTGACAAGTCACTTCGATAAATCCTTCTGGTTTATCAACGTAATTTACCGCGTTACTAATGATGTTTTGGAAAAGTTGTTGTATTCTGAAACGGTCTCCTTTTATGATGGGAAGATTTTTTTGTATCGATATCGAGATGTGTGTTGGAATGTGAATTATATTGACAATATTCTCAATAATTTCAAATGTATTGATCTTTTCAAAGGCAACATCCGCTTTATCAATTTTTGCATAAGTGAGAATTCCTTCGATGAGATGGTCCATTTTTTCCACTTTGTTTTCCATCATTTTGAGATACTCTAAGGTTTGCTCACTAAACTCTTTGTTGTTATCTTCTCTAATCCAGGTAATTAAAGAATGAATGCTTCGTAAGGGCGACTTTAAATCGTGGGAAACAATAGCTGCATAATCTTCTAATTCTTTGTTACTTTTCGCCAAACTATGAAGTAAGAACTCGCGTTGCTGTTCAAATTCTTTTTTCTTGGTGATGTTTTCTTCAATAAAAAAGAACTTAACCAGTTCGTTGTTTTTATTGTATAATGCTTGTCCTTGAATACTTACCCAGTGTTTCTCGCCATTTTTTGCGTAGTTGGTAATCTCACAATTGAAAGGCTGTCCTTTTTTGATGTGTCCTTTTAAATAAGCAACTGTTTCCAGATTCGTTTCGGGTCCGTGCAATAAATCGCTACGCTTTTTTCCAATTATTTCTGCTCTAGAAAATCCCGAAATTTCTAAAAAACTGCCGTTTACCCATTCGATAAATCCTTCTTTATCAGTAATAACTACAGCATTGATGTTCTTTTCGGCGATAAGCGACAACAATTGTAGTTGTTCTTCCTGCTCTTTCTGTTCGGTAATGTCGAGATGAATACCAATTGAGCCCGTAATGTTTCCGTTAAGATCGTAATTTGGCGCGCCACTGATAAGCCAATGTCTTTTTTCACCATGTTTATTTACGATTTTCACTTCGTAGGAATCAGTAACTCCTTTGGAACGCATCTCGATTTTATTATTTATAACATGTTGACTTTCGGAAGGCACTAACAACTCGGCTGCTTTTTTGCCTTCTAATTCAACAGCAGAATACCCACTAATCTCTGTAAAGCTATTGTTTGATAAGGTGATAACATCATTTAAATCTACTTCTAATAGCCCCAAATTCATGTTTGCTATAATGCTTTGGTATTTGCTTTTTTCGAGCTCCAAGCTTTCTTCATAACGTTTTTTAAGAGAGATATCTTCGATCATGGCAAAGTACTGTTTTACTTTACCATGTTCATCAAATATAGGTTGTCCTTTAGTTCTTGACCAAAAATAGCTACCGTCTTCTTTGCCGTGTATCAAATCGACTTCGAAAGGTTCTCCTTTGTAAAATGGTGTCAACATTTTTGAGAAATCTTCCTTATTTGTTTGTTTACACTTTCCTATTTCTACTGGATTTTTACCTAAAATATACTCTTTAGAATAACCTGTTAAATTTAGATAGGCATCGTTACACCAAAAGATAATACCATCAGGATACGTGAATACAATTCCGTTTTCATTGGAACTGGCAACTAGCGATAAACGTTCTAATTCAGCGCTGTTCTTTTTTTGTTCAGTAATGTCTCGACCGTAGATGTTTATATACTTTTCATCTTTCAAGCTTTTACAAACAAACGAATAATCTTTAGAACCAGCTTGCGTTTCAAAAGTAAAGCGTTCTTTATCGATATCAATTAGATTGATCATCATTTTAAAGAAGGCATCGGCAGCGTACTCCGAACC
>JAIXTU010000372.1 GCA_027483785.1 Flavobacterium sp. | reverse complement strand
TTCCCGCTATTCGTTGCAAGTCCGCAGTACAAATGCCGTTTTGGCAATGCCCTTTTTGTGGCTTCTTTCAGTCGCCCAAAAAAGGCAGCCCAAACAGGCATTTGTCCTTTACGGGCTTTTCACTATTATCGGGGCTGCGGGGAGACGTTACTGAAGAATGTTTGGTAACAATTTTTTCAAGGTAAGGCTTTGGTATTCGCGCGGTTGTTTTTTTATGGCTCAGAGTGAGGACACTTTGCGCAGCACGGTGATTTTTTTTATTTATAACTACTCGACAGACTTCGAAAAACATTTCGCTATCTAAGAAATCTTTTTGCCGCTGGTTGTAAATCCTTGTGTCGCTTAAAAACAGCAATAAATCCGTGGAATAGTGCATTTTAAAAGAATAAAACCCGTATTTTTGACTAGCGTTCAGCTTTTAACGTTGCATTGTCAACACTTGCGAAAAAGCTTTAATATAAACGTTTATGGAAAACACATTGTTAATCCAAGTTACTAATCAAAAAGCCGTAGCACTATTGCATGAGCTAGAAGAACTAAACTTAATTAAAGTGCTTAGGAAAAATATTCCGACAGCAACTTCTTCGCTTTCTAAAAAGTACAAAGGAAGTCTAACCAAAGAGCAAGGACAAGATTTAAACAAGCACATCAAACAAATGCGCAATGAATGGAGCAATATTTGATTGATACGAATGTTGTGTCGGATTATCTGTCAAATTCATTCCCTGTTACGGGCATGGATTTTATGGATAACGTCATTGATCAAATTCCCAAAATTTCTGTCATTACACAAATTGAACTTTTGTGTTGGAATGCCGATACGGCTACGGCACAAAATGTGAAGGAATTCATTACCGACAGTAACGTACAACAAATTACGCCCGAGGTAATCGTTCATTGTGTAGGATTGCGAAAAGGCAAGAAAATTAAAACCCCTGATGCCATCATTGCCGCTACCGCCAAAGCGAATAACTTAACCTTAATAACAGGTAACGAAAGAGATTTCTCAAACATAAAAGGACTCAAAATTATTAATCCTCACAAAATGCAGGAAAAGTAAAAATGGCTCTTGTAGACCGCGACAATTATTTCTAGATGAGCATTCTAAACGGGTCGTAATCAGTATATGCAAGAACGTCGGGGTTAGGATAAGTTATGTTTTTTTGTGAAACGTAACGGGAGGATTTTCTAAATCTAAAAATTTGGCTCGCCTGCGCCGGCACGTATTACCCCCATGCTACAAATTTCGCAAACACCAAGCAATAATCCCAACAAAGATTGCTAAAAATCATCTCAAAATGAGGTGGTTATGTTGCGGTTTGCTTTTTAATTCGGAAATTAGTACTATCCTAAATACAGGCTTTCGCAACCGAGAAAGTTCTTATGGCGACTCTAATATTTTGTAAACTCATTTCCAGTTTCAAAGAAGTAAAAATCTAATGGAGCGCCCGCTCTGGCACGGATTGCCCCATGCTACGAAATTAAAAAATACCAAACAAGATTGCTAATTAAAGTTGCTAAAAATCATCTCAAAATGAGGTGGTTGTGTGGCGGTTTGCTTATTATTGCCGATTTTTGTATCATCCTAAGAACGGGTTGGCGGGTAAGAATTTATTGACTCGCTTTTAGTATCACTTCGAAAGTCTGTCCACCTAATCGGTTTAATTTTTACAACTGACTTTACCAGCTAAGACAGTTCAAGGTCACCAGAATTTCCATAAGTTTTATAGCTACTTTTTTCGTTTAGGCTTTGGGCTTTTCTTAGCTTTAGGCGGTTGAGGTTCGATTAATACTCCATTATCCCAAGTTTCTTCTTTTTCTATACAACCTTCGTTAGAGTAATAGATCCAATGACCTATCTTTTTAATGTCGTATTCATTGCCTGATTTATCCACCTTGTTTCCACAATAGTTCCCTTCTGAGGCTAATTTTCCATTTTTGTGGTAGGTATACCACTTACCCATTCTTCCAATAGGAGGAATATATTGACCATACTCTTTGGGCAAATTTCCTTTATAAAAAGAAATGTAGGTGCCGCGGACACTGTCTTTATTATCATCCTTAAGCCATTTGTAAACGATTTCGTTAATATAGTATTTTTCGTAAAAAGAAATTCTAAAATATCTATTGTCGCTAGTAAGTTCAAGATTGCTTAAAGAGGTAGGTGTTTTAAATTCTTTATAATCGAAACTTCTTGCCGTTGAATATGTATTTTTTGTAGGTTGCCCAATCTGAAGTTTAGTAACTAAACTATCTCTGGTTGCCAAAAAAAAGATTTCAACTGGTTTGTCCTTTTTTAGGTTAAAATATATTTGCGTGAAAATTTTATCTTTATCGTATGTATTTGAAATCATTCTAACAATTACTAAAGAGTCCTTGTAATACCTTCTTGAATAATTCCCATTTACATCTCCTGTAATATGTTCTTTTTCAAATAACTTATCTCCTATTGTATAATTACAAACCGAGTCATATAAAACCCGAAGTTTAGCTCCGTAGGTAGATAACCGGTCGATGCCCAAGATCTCCTTTACCTGGCCATTTTTGTAATATTCTACAGTATCTTTTAAGATAAATCCCCCTTCTATTTGGCTGAATAATTGAAAACTTAAAAGCAGCACAAAAATCAAAAATATTCTATTCATCATCTGTTAATGTTGGAAGGTCTTTATAAATTTCGGTTGCATTTATTGGTCGGCTTTCTAGGTAAATACTAGTGCCTAAGTTTGATTTAATGGAAGCATTTGGAAATACACTCTGTAAGTATTTTTCAACTTTCTGTACAGCAGTTTTATCTTGATAAAGCCAACCGCTTAATCCAAAAGTCACTTTCGACACTACATCATTCTTCAATCCAAGCTCTTTAAGTTCTGAAGTGAATTCTTTCAAAAATGGGCTTGCGAACTCAGAAATAAATTGATCTCCTTGACCTTCCAAATACCCGCCTCCGCCTTCACCGTTTGAAGTTAATTTAAATTCTAATTTACTTCTCATTGTAACATCCCGTGATGTGAATCCTCCAGCAACAGATGTTCCTCCTCTGACTTGTTTTGGGTCATATGTGTCTGCACTCATATAAGTTGAGTCAGAAAGCAAAGTTTCATTTCCTGAACTAATTATCTTAGTATTTGTTATTTCTATAGCTTCGTATGATAAATTAAATGACCAGTCATAAGAACCATTTGTCGATGGTGTCGAACTATTGCTTAGAGCTGAACCAACACTCTGTTTATTTATTCCTGGTATGATAATATCAAGATTACTGATGATTGAACTTTTGTTAGTAATTCCTATGTAATTAAAGGTAAGTTTGGTTTTTGAGTTGTTTGGAGTATTTAAAGCTTGTACTCTAAGTTTTACTTCCCCATCTGCGTACTTACCAAGTATATGTACATTTGCCTCTTCCAAACCATCTAAATCAATACTGTTTATTGGCTTATTCCCTGCAAATTGATAAGGCGTATACCAAGGAAATGATTTAAAAAGTGGATCAACAGATAAAAACTTACCTAATCTCGCATCATAAATCCTAAACCCATAATCGTATTGCACTCCCTCTCCCTACACCTCATCATCGTTCTCTTTTCCGTTAAACCCATACCTATAATTCCCCGTTTCATCATGTCTATTCGGTATGAGCATGCCAAAGGGGTCGTAGTCAGTATATGCAAGAACGTCGGGATTATCAAGCCCATTTTGGTTTCAAGACTTTGTCAGAACGCCAAGTGGTTTGTTTTAAGGGACAATTATTTTTGGCTAGCAAGCTAAACGCTCGTCTACGTTGTTAGATTTTTTTACGATAGTACACTATCCTAAAAAAATCTGCCTAGTATCCGAACATTTAGCTTGCTTCTGACGGCGTCTTTCAACCCAAATGCGCTTGTCAAAGTTACGTTATTTGCCAGACTTTGTTCGAGGGTGTAGGCGTAAAAATGATGTAAAAGTATCGAGGTAGGTTGTTGGGCTGTGGCGGTAAGGGCAACGGTGAGCATGTCGTCGTTGGTAACCTCAAACGAAGCCGAGACAATACCGTTGGCGGGAACCGGTGTGCTGTATAAGGGTGCGCTAAGGTTTTTGGAGTCAAATACCTGAAATTGCAAGCCCGGTGGCAGGCTCGTGGCCTCTGCTCCCTTGGATACTTTTAAGGTAAAAAAGACGGCGCTGCCGCCCCTTACTGGTACATCGCGTGTGGCGCCTTGCACGGCAGTAGAATCGTTGAAAGTAATCGATAGCTGTCGGTTTCCGTTTACCACCAAATCACTGCCATTCATACCGAGCCAACCGGGGTTTCTTGGATCCTCGAAGAGATCGCCTATAGCTATTTTCGGCTGCGGGTTTGGGGTAATCTTCCGATCGCTCACCACAGCCAATACGTTGCCCAAGTGGTTGGCGAGTTCGTAGTTTTTATCGCCTGTGTTTCGCGAGAAAATATCCGATTCGTCCGGTCTTCTGTAATTTTGCGTTCCTAAACGACTGCTGCCATAAATATGATGCTCGGTGGGTGTGTACTGGGTAATGAAACCCAAAGTTTCGAGTATAGGCCCCACGTTGTTGCCGCCGGGGTTGAGTACAGTTCCGTCGCCGTTATTGTTTAAGCGGCGCGGTACAGCCGAGTGTTGGTAAACAGCCATCGTATTTCCTTGTGCATCGCGAGTATAGTGCGTGCTGCGCGTACCGCGTTCGTCGGTTTGCGATTTTGCCACGCGGTTACCGAGACCGTCGTAAAAGAAATTGATTTCTCGATTTTCAAGTTCTTTCTAGGCAGCATTTCCCGCTATTCGTTGCAAGTCCGCAGTACAAATGCCGTTTTGGCAATGCCCTTTTTGTGGCTTCTTTCAGTCGCCCAAAAAAGGCAGCCCAAACAGGCATTTGTCCTTTA
>JAIXTU010000320.1 GCA_027483785.1 Flavobacterium sp. | reverse complement strand
GACAAAGCAAGGACGTATTGGAATGAAAAACGGGAAATGCTGCCCAAAAAATAAAAAATTTAAAAATCTGATCTATTGCGTTTTAGCGATTTACCGTCTAATTACACTATCATTCGATGATTGCTTACGAGTACTTTTATATGATTAATTACCTTATAATCAGACAGATAAGTCTTTTTACGATTTTAGTTGGATGCTAAACCACTGTTTTTTGTATTTCGATCCATTATAAATTTAGGTATGGTTATTTGTTTCTAAATGCTACCAACTCTTTTCCGTACTTTTGCACCACTAAAATTACAATTCTACATTTTATGGAAAACGGTATTTACGCTCGTTTTAAAACAGGTAAAGGCGATATTACAGTTAAGTTAACACACGATAAAACTCCGGGAACAGTCGGTAATTTTGTTGCTTTGGCAGAAGGAAATCTTGAAAATTCGGCACGTCCGCAAGGCAAACCGTATTACGATGGATTGAAGTTTCACCGCGTAATTCCAGATTTCATGATTCAGGGCGGTTGCCCATTGGGTACAGGAACGGGCGGTCCGGGTTACAAATTCGATGATGAAATTAAAGCCGATTTAAAGCACGATCGTCCAGGTGTATTGTCTATGGCAAACGCCGGTCCAGGCACAAATGGTTCGCAATTTTTTATCACGCACATTCCAACGAATTGGTTAGACGGAAAGCACACTGTTTTTGGCCATGTTGTTGAAGGTCAAGATGTAGTAGATGCTGTTGCGCAAGGCGACGAATTGCAACAAGTGGAGATTGTTCGCATAGGTGAAGAAGCGCAGAAATGGAATGCTATTGAGGCGTTCAGAACTTTTGAAGGAAATCGTAAAAAGCGTTTGGAAGCCGAGCGTGAAGCTGCCGAAGCTGCCATGGAAAAATTAGCCGCTGGTTTTCAGAGAACAGAAAGCGGTTTACGATATCAGTTCATCCAGCAAGGTTCGGGTAAAGCAGCCGAGAAAGGTAAAACAGTGAGTGTTCACTATACCGGACAACTCGACAATGGAAAAGTTTTTGATTCATCGTACCCGAGAAAGCGTCCGATTGAGTTTCCTTTAGGCGAAGGTCATGTGATTGAAGGTTGGGATGAAGGAATTGCCCTTTTAAAAGTGGGTGATAAAGCTCGTTTTGTGATTCCTTCTCATTTAGGTTACGGAAGTGCTGGTGCAGGAGGTGTTATTCCACCAAACGCTACTTTGATTTTTGATGTAGAATTGATGGATGTGAAGTAATTGCTGAAAAAATGTAGTTTTTCACACTTGTACATTAAAAAGGTTGCCACAATTGGCAACCTTTTCCGTTTTTAGATTTCAATTTTTCGGTTCCTTATAACCTGAGTTCGATTTAAAAATTGCGGTCAGAAAACAAATAAATGGTTGATTACAAGGTTTAGTATCGCAAAAAAATCTAACAAAGTAGGCGGCCGTTTATCTGTTTAGCGTGGAAGTTGTTCCTTTCCATTGTTATTTGATTACACAATTTGTTGATTAAAGCGATCTGACAAAGATTTTTAATCGAACTCAGGTTTATACTGTAAAAAAAGGTTTTGGTTACGTTATTATATTGAAATTCAAACCATAAAAAAATCCGCTCAGGGCGGATTTTTAAATATCGTCGAATTCGATGTCGGTATAGCTTCGGGTCGTTTCTGATTCAGAACCACGATCTTCGCGTTTAAAATCTTTCTGATGTCTTTCAGAAATCACTTCTTCTCCTTTGTGATTTAATACGTAAGAAGTCATATCATTTAAGATTTCAGCGAAAGCGGCAAAATCTTCTTTGTACAAATAAATTTTGTGTTTTTTGAAGTGAAATGACCCATCTTCTTCGGTAAACTTCTTACTCTCAGTAATGGTAATGTAGTAATCATCGGCTTTGGTTGCCCGTACATCGAAAAAATAAGTCCTTCTTCCTGCACGTAAAACTTTTGAAAAAATATCTTCTTTTTCAAGCATCTCGTTTTCTCTCATGGTCGCCTCGGTCAGTATTAAATTTGTGTTAAGTAAACCAAAAGTGAGAAAAATTTTATGAATTGTCAACTTTTAAGCCGATTCTTTTTCCGAAAGTTGTTTTAAATAAAGTTCACGATAATAGCCGTTTTGTGCCAATAATTCTTCTGGAGTTCCGAATTGAATCATCTTTCCATCTTCCAAAACCAAGATTTTATCAGCGTTTTTTGCCGAACTAACACGATGACTTACAATAAATGTAGTTCGGTTTTGAGAGAACTTTTTGAGATTATCTAAAATTTCTTCTTCCGTTTCGGTATCCACAGCCGATAAACAATCGTCAAAAACTAAAATAGGGGAGTTTTTAAGTAAAGCGCGAGCCAAAGACACCCGTTGTTTTTGTCCGCCCGATAAAGTTATCCCACGTTCGCCGAGTACCGTTTCGTATTGTTGTGCGAAATTTTCAATGTTTTCATGAACCGCAGCCATTTTTGCGGCTTGCACAATTTCTTCTTCCGACGCTAATTCATTACCAAAACGTATATTATTGGCAATAGTATCTGAAAACAAAAAGGCATCTTGAGGAACAAAACCAATTTGACTTCGCAATTCTTGTAAGTTATAATCTTTAATATTAATGGTATCCATTTTTATGGAACCCGTATCGGCATCATCTAAACGTGCAATTAAATTTAAAAGTGTCGATTTACCGCTGCCTGTTTTGCCAAAAATCGCAAGAGTTTCCCCTGCTTTTACCTCGAAATATAGTTCAGACAATGCTTGGATATTGGTATCTTCATAACGATAAGAAACTCGATCAAAGATGAAGGCGCCGTGCACTTCTTTTAAAGGTTGGTCGCCGTTTTTTAATTCCGATTCAATTTTCAAGAACTCGTTGATACGCTTTTGCGATGCCGCAGCTTCTTGAACCATACTCGAAACCCAGCCTAAAGAGGCAACCGGCCAAGTTAGCATATTCACATACAAGATGAATTCGGCGATTTGCCCGATATGCATGATGCCGCCCGACTGGTTGATATACATGAGTCCGCCGAAATAAATCACAATCAAGTTGCTAAATCCGATCAACGCGATCATCAGCGGCCCGAACAATGCAT
>JAIXTU010000399.1 GCA_027483785.1 Flavobacterium sp. | reverse complement strand
TTCTTCCTCAATTTGTTTGGTTGTTTTGGCAACAACTTCTTCGATACGAGCCGGGTGAATACGTCCGTCGGTCACTAATTTGTGTAATGCGAGTCGAGCAATTTCGCGACGAACTGGGTCGAAACACGACAAAATAATTGCTTCCGGCGTGTCGTCAACAATGATTTCAACACCAGTTGCGGCTTCGATCGCGCGGATGTTTCTACCTTCTCGACCGATAATTCTTCCTTTAACATCGTCCGATTCAATGTTGAACACCGAAACGCAATTTTCAACGGCTTCTTCAGTTCCCACACGTTGGATGGTACTGATGATAATTTTTTTCGCTTCCTGATGCGCGGTAAGTTTCGCTTCTTCAACGGTTTCTTGAATATACGCCATAGCGTTCGAGCGCGCTTCAGATTTCAATCCTTCGATTAGCTGATTTTTAGCTTCTTCAGTCGATAAACCGGATATAACTTCGAGCTGCTCTAACTGACTCTTGTGCATGCGATCAACTTCTTGTTGTTTGCGTTCGAGCACTTCGATTTTAGCCGACAATTCTTTGGTTTTAGCTTCGTAATCATCGTTAATTTTCTTGGCTTTAGCGAGTTCACCTGAAACTTGTGATTCTTTGTCGCGAATGCGTTTTTCTACTTCGGCAACTTTCTTATCGCGCGATAAGATCACTTGCTCGTGTTCGGCTTTCATTTCAAGAAACTTCTCTTTAGCTTGAAGAATCTTATCTTTCTTTATGTTTTCAGCTTCTAATGCTGCATCTTTTAAGATTGATGCCGCTTCCTTTTTTGCGTTCTTTATCAGGTTTGAGACGTTTTTCTTTTCCAAGAATTTAGCGATTAGAAATCCGCCTACAATTCCGATAATCGCTGCAATAATTGCAATTGTGTTCATATTTTGGGTTAGGTTTAAAAAAAAGCCTGCATTAATCTGTGAATAAACTCGTAAAGACAAGTTTTGAGCTAGCGTATTGTTCCAGGATCTGCGACAAAGGCAGCATGCTGTAGTAATACCGATTTGCTCATTCTAATTTGTTAGTGTTGAGTTTACCAATAATCAATTAATGCAGGCAGTATCGATGTATGTTAAGAACGTTATTTTTCGAGCACTTGTCCTAAAATAGTATTCATATTCTTGAGCTTTTCGAGCGTTTGCACATCAATATTTTGCTTATCAATTTGCTGTTGCTCTAACTGAGAGGCAAACTGTAAGGCACACATAGCCAAAACATCTTGCTTATCTCTAACGGCGTAGTTTTCTTCAAATTGCTTGATCATCACATCAATCTTCTTCGAGGCAAGTCGCAACGCTTCCTCTTGCGAAAAATCTACAGTGAGCGGATACACTCGGTCTGCAATTGATATTTTGATCTTTAATTTGTCGTCCATCTAGTCTGCTAATTGCGCTATGCAATAGTCAATTTCTCGAATTAATGAATTTATTTTAAGCTTCGTATCTCTTTTATATTCGTCACTGCCAAGTAAAGAATTGGCCATTTTCTGAGCTTCTAGCGCCTGCGCAAGTTCTTGAATCTTCAAATTTAACTGCTCTTCTTGTGCTTTTGAGCCGGTTAACGCCGCTGTTAACTGACTGTTATGTAGCTCAACCTGCTGCAAACGAGCCAATAACGTGTTCATCCGATTTTCAAGCGTCGTTACTATGGCAGCTATTTCACTCATAAATGCTCCGTTCCTTACTTATTTCACAAAGTTAAAATTAGTTTTCGTTGTGGCAATATATTTGTTGACTTTTGAATAACGTTATTTTTACGGTTTTTCCGTAATAGCAATTCAATCTGTTTATGCAACTTTGTACCTATACGCCACTTATGAATAAAATATTAGCATTTCTCTGCCTCTTTTTTTCTTTACAATTAGTTGCACAATCTGCATATCCAAAGGATTATTTTCAATCGCCACTCGGAATTCCTCTTCAATTATCGGGTTCTTTTGGCGAACTTCGCAACAATCATTTTCATACCGGAATCGATTTTCGAACACAGCAAAAGGAAGGTTTGCCCATTTACGCTTGCGCGGAAGGATACGTGTCCCGAATAAAAGTGTCTACCACAGGAAATGGAAAGACCATTTACGTTGATCATCCCAACGGATATACTACGGTTTACGCACATCTTCAGAAGTTCGACTCCGCAATTGCAGCCTATGTAAAACAAGCGCAGTATCAAGCGCAATTGTTTGAAATAGAACTGTTTCCAAAACCGAACGAATTGCCGGTTTCGCGAGGTCAGCAAATCGCTTTTTCGGGTAATTCGGGAAGTTCGTCGGGTCCGCATTTGCATTTCGAAATTCGTGAAACGGTGTCCGAATTGAGTGTGAATCCGCTGTTTTTCGGATTCGATAAACTTATTACTGATACCAAGCGTCCGGCGGTTTCGAGTATTTTGGTTTATCCCTTGAGCGAAAATGCTTGTGTTAATGGAACACGCGAGGCGATCAGCGTTAACTTAAGTTTGCAAGAAAACGGAAATTACATCGCCGATCCAGTTAAAACGAAAGGAAAAATTGGCTTTTCAATCGCTGCTACCGATGCCTTCGACTACGCTTTTGGTAAAAACGGTCCGTACACCATTGAAACGTGTCTAAACGGCAATCGGAACTTTATGTTTACCGCCGATAAATTTTCTTTTGATGAAGTGCGATACATTAATGCTTACATTGATTATTCGCGACTAAAAAAAACAGGCGTGCGCTATCAAAGATTGTTTATGAATCCGCCGTATCCTTTGCGCAATCTTCAAACCGATATTCAGTCTGGCGTAGTTGATGTACAGACAAATCTTGCTGCCACCTATCGCATCGAAGTTGCCGATTACGCCGGAAACAAAACAGCAGTAGATATTCCGATTACCTACGATCCTAAAGAAGTGATAATAGCAGCAAAGCCTAAAAGTGAACTTCCCATCTTAAAATACGACATTGAAAATTTGTATGAAGAAGATCGTTTTGCAGTTTCGGTAAAACCGCTCACTTTTTATGCAAACTTTCCAATACTTTTTAAAGCGACAGAAAACGAGCTCGAATTTGCAGCAGATGATATTCCGGCGCATCAAAGCGTTTCAATTACATACGAAGCCGATCATTTAGCTCCTGAAATTTTTGAAAAAAGCTTTATTGGTTCTGTCGATGGGAATCGATTAAAATTCATTCCTACCAAAAAGCAAAACAATAAGTTAATTGCTTACACGCGGAATTTAGGGCAGTTCCGAATTGGTTTGGATACCATCGCTCCAAGCATCAAAGCTTTCAACATCAAAGAAGGAAAATGGATTTCTAAACAACAAACCATCATTTTTATCGTTTCCGATAGTGGAAGCGCAATTTCTAAATACGAAGGATTTATCAATGGGAAGTGGGTCTTGTTTGAGTATGAACCCAAAGACAAATCGCTTACGTACACCATTGACGACTCCCAATTAGTTGACGGTAAGAACGACTTGCGCATAATTGTTACCGATGAGCTCGGAAATTCTGCTATATTTGAAACATTCTTCCATAGGAAAATAAATTAAACGGGTACCATTGACAACTTTTTCACGATTAGCCATTGCCTTTTTGTTGTGTTTTACAGCACAAGTTTATTCACAAACAGCACGTATTCAAGGTATTATTCTAAACGAGAATAACGAGCCTATAGAAGGAGTGACCGTTGTTGCCGATACCGACAAAACAAGTTCAAATTCTAACGGTTATTATTTGTTGAAAATACCCGCGAATCAGGAAATTACTGTTCGTTTTACGCATATTACCAAAAAAGTATATCAAATAAAAGTAAACTTAAACCCAAATGAAGTTTTTGAGTTTAATCCGGTTTTAAAATCCGACGAAGAGCAGCTGTCGGAAGTAATTCTTAATTCTCGATCTCGAAAACGACTCGAAGGTGCCATTGCTATTGATCCGGTAGTTATTCGAAAAATTCCGGGTGCGAATGCCGGTGTCGAAAACATAATAAAATCGTTTGGTAGTGTTTCTTCCAATAACGAATTAAGCACGCAGTATTCGGTGCGTGGTGGTAGTTACGACGAGAACTTGGTTTATGTAAATGAAATTGAGGTGTATCGACCGTTCCTTGTTCGATCTGGCCAGCAAGAAGGTTTGTCGTTTACAAATAGCGACATGGTGCAAAATGTCGAGTTTTATGCCGGAGGTTTCCAAAGCAAATACGGTGATAAAATGTCGTCGGTGTTGGATATTTCCTATCGTACACCAACGAAATTTGGCGCTTCCGCAGAAGGTAGTTTTCTAGGTGGAAGTGCTTCGGTTGAAGCAGTTTCTCCAAACCAAAAATGGTCGTTTCTAACGGGAGTTCGTTATCGCGACAACAGTTTGTTTGTGAATTCCCAGGAAACTGAAACCAATTTCCGTCCAACATTTGCGGATGTTCAAACGTATGTCGTTTTTCGTCCGTCTTCAAAATGGGAACACAGCTTTCTCGGAAATATTGCGCAAAACCAATACCGAAACGAACCGATTTTCAGGCAAACCAACTTTGGAACCATCGATGATCCGATTGCGCTCGTGATCGATTATGAAGGAAATGAAAATGTTCAGTACAATACCACATTTGGTGCCTTTAAATCGATTTTCAAACCTACAGAAAGTTTGAATTTCCGCTTCATTGCTTCGGCGTATCATGCTGTAGAACAAGAGTATTTCGACATTTTGGCAGGATACGGTTACGGCGATGTGAACACGAATATCGGAAGCAACAACTTAGGTGAAGTAGAATATGTAACGCGTATCGGAAATCAGCTTACGCATGCGCGCAACGATTTAGATGGTTTGATTGTTAACTTCGAAACCAAAGCAACTTATCGAATTCTCGACAAGGAAAGCAAAGGAAACAAGCACCTTTTTGATTTTGGAATTAAGTACACGCGAGAAGATTTTCGGGATCGTTTAGTAGAATATGAGGTAATTGATTCGGCTGGATTTTCGATGGCGCCGCCGAATTTAGATATTATTCGCAACGACCAACCGTACACAAGTTTTGAAGGACCTCTAGTTCCGTTTCAAAGCGTAAGAGCAACCAATTTCGTTCAAGTAGATCGGTATTCGGGGTATCTTCAATACGGTAATCGTATGAAGTGGGGAAGTACCGACGTTACGTTTAATATAGGAGCACGCTTTCATCAGTGGAGCGTTTCTGGAGAGAACATCAATTCGTCAACACAGCAAACCGTGAGTCCACGAGCACAGTTTTCCTTTAAACCTGCTTGGAAACGCGATATGTTGTTTCGACTTTCAGGAGGTTTTTACCACCAACCGCCATTTTATCGCGAAATGCGTGCACCAAACGGTCAGGTAAACCCTGAGGTAAAGGCGCAAGAATCTATTCATTTAGTTGCCAGTCACGATTATAGTTTTAAAATGTGGCAACGACCGTTTCGACTAACATCGGAAGTTTTTTACAAATGGATTTCGGATGTGAATACGTTTACTGTTGATAACGTTCGTATTCGCTACGCCGCAAATAATAATGCTGAGGCGTATGCCAAAGGTTTCGATATGCGTTTGAATGGCGAATTTGTTCCCGGCACCGAAAGCTGGTTTACTTTTGGCTATTTGAAAACGGAAGAAAATATTGATAATCGCGGATTTATTGCACGTCCGACCGATCAACGATTGAAGTTCGGAATTCTGTTTCAGGATTATATGGAAAAGATTCCCAATGTAAAAGTTTACATCAATTTAGTTTACAGTACAGGATTGCCGGGAGGAAGTCCGTCGTACGCTGATCCTTACGTGTTTCAAAACCGACTAAACGATTACCGTCGTGCCGATGTTGGATTTTCGTACGTTTTCACAGAAGGGAATCAAAATCGTCCGGATGGACATTGGTTGAAACGATTTAAAGATTTATCTGCTGGTTTAGAGATTTTTAATTTGTTCAACAACCAAAACTCGATCACCAATACTTGGGTGAGAGATACTTTTACCAGCCGACAGTTTGGGGTGCCGAACTACCTGACGACACGTGTTTTTAACTTGAAATTTACAGCTCGTATTTAGGCAGACATCGAAATAATCTCGTATTTTTGATAAAAGCCTTTGTATGAAACTTAAAGCATTTATTTTATTTGCTGTTGCAGCGACTATAACAATTTCTTGTAAAAAAGAGGAAGAAACGCCTAAGGTTATTTACGATGCGAGTACACAAAAAGGTTCAGAAGTTCCTAAAATAGACACCGTTTCTATAGAAGTTGCCGACTTACCTGTACACATACCTGGTACGCAATACTTGATTCATCCGGTTGGGAAATTGAGCTTGCGCAGCGATTATAAATCTTCCAATACGTATTCAGGAGAAGTTGGTTCTAATGCTCCGAGTAATATTTCTAACTACAGAGACTTTGAAATTACAGGTATGCTCAGCAATTTGAAGTTTCAAAAAATAGGTCAAGACAGTGTTTATGCGCTTAGCGAAAAGCCTGTTTACATACAAACGGCAACTTTTTTAAAATCGGTTGCCGACAAAACCAAACAGCAATTTTTGGTTTACACCTTGGAAGATGAAGATACCAATCGCGACGGTCAGTTGAATGAAAAAGACATCAAGGCGTTGTATATCAGTAATTCTGACGGTTCTAATTTCGAAAAGCTTACTGCTCCGTTCCACGAATTAATCGATTGGAAACTCATCGAAGAAACAAATACGATCTATTTCAGAACTGCCGAAGATTCTAACAAAAACGGCAAGTTTGATGTTGAAGACAAAATTCACTACAATTTGCTGAAACTACCAGGAAAAGCAGGAGATGTAAAGTCGTATAAAATACAGTAATTATTTTGCAGTTATAAATCCTCCAAAGTATCCGATAAGCGTAACGGCTAAGGTTAAAATCACGAAAAATATTAAGAATAAAAACAGCAATAGTAGCATTCTTAAAATCACAAATCCAAGTTCTTGTTTGTAATACAATTGCACATAAAGCCAAGCGGGTAGGAAATAGGATGGAAAATCAAAGATTGTAGTCAGGAAAGGCGACACTCCGTTAACGTTTAATGCATATTTAATTGGCGTTAAAACGATGGTGTAAATTAGTAACTGTGCGCTGATAAAGCAGTTAATCACAATGTTTTCAATGTAATTGTATCCGTATTTTTTGAATGAAAGCCACGAACAAAAGGCAAAAATAGGAATCAGCAATATATTGAAAAGGGCGTAATGATCAATCATCCATTGTATTGATGCTTTTACACTATTGATTTCTTTTTTAGTCCCACCAACTATTGTCAAGTTTTGCTCAACATAGTCAAAATAGTGCATCATTAATCCGGCAATACCTCCCAAAACAAAAACCAAGAGGACGGGTTTGTAATGATTGATTCGCTTTCCTTCTAAAAACTCCCTAACGGTGTGTCCCGGACGGGTGAACAGTTCCTTTATCGTAAAAGTTAGTCCTTTATTGAGATGAAGAAACGTGTATTTTATTTCATCGATTAAATACGCACGATCTAAACGAACTGTTGCCGATTTTTGTCCGCAATTCGAACAGTATTTACCATGAGTAATACTTCCGCAATTCTTACAAACATCAGCTGTTTCCATAAATTCCTTCGATTTAGTTTTAGAGATAAAAATCGCTCGTGAAAGTAACAGATTTTTTCAAAAAATTAACAAATCCTAAATCAAAATAGCACTCTCCAAATCTGATTTTTCAATGCGGAAATCGAATCCCAAACGGCGAACCAGTTCAATAACTAAATTCTTATACCAATTTTCGGATTTGGGATGAATGTAAATGCAGTCGATCAAAGTATTGATGTCGATTTCAATCTTCAAGCCATTATCAATTTCCAAACCATAAGGCGAAACATCAGTAATCACGCGGATTTCACGTTCGTATTGAAAGCTTTTTCGCTTAAATAGGAAGGGAAAATACGGATTCTCAAACGGTATATGCTCCTTTTTGTAGTCGATGTAATTGACCTCGCCAATGTGTTGTACAAATTCGTCGTTTGCTGCAAGCGCTTGTTGTAAGCGACCTAAAGTGGTTTGTATTGCTAAGCCTTCGTTGCGTTGCGTGAAAATCTGCCACATGGCAAACGATTCGTACTCGTTGATATGCCAACTGCTAATCACAACTTTTTTGCGTTGTGCCTTGTAATAATCGAGAAATCCGGGTTTGTACTCCGCCAATTTTTTAATTTCCTCGTACGTAGGTTCGCTG
>JAIXTU010000183.1 GCA_027483785.1 Flavobacterium sp. | reverse complement strand
ATTGGTTTCTTACGTCAGGATATCGACTTCGAACAAGGCAGAACCGTACTCGAAGAGGCATATCAAGCCTTCACCGAAATCAAAGAAGTAGAAGGGAAACTGGCTAAAATCAACGAACAGCTGCAAACACGTACCGACTACGAATCCGATTCTTACGCAAAACTCATCGAAGACTTAAGCGATTATTCCCACCGATTTGAACTGCTCGATGGCTACAATTACGTGGGAAATACCGAACGTATTCTTCTGGGTTTAGGATTCAAAAGAGCCGATTTCAACAATAAAACAGACACCTTTTCCGGTGGCTGGCGCATGCGTATCGAACTCGCAAAGTTACTCCTTCAAAACAACGATATTCTACTGCTCGATGAACCTACCAACCACCTCGATATCGAAAGTATCATCTGGCTTGAGAATTTTCTAAAATCGTACCCAGGCGTTGTAATCATCGTCTCACACGATAAAATGTTCCTCGATAACGTAACGAATCGAACGCTCGAAATTTCCCTCGGTAAAGTGTACGATTTCAATAAGCCGTACACGCAATATCTGACGCTTCGTCAAGAAATTCGCGAAAAGCAACTAGCTACGCAAAAAAATCAGCAGAAGAAAATTGAAGAAACAGAAAAACTAATCGAGAAATTTCGCGCCAAAGCCAGCAAAGCATCCATGGCACAATCGCTCATCAAAAAGCTCGATAAAGTAGAACGTATCGAAGTCGATGAAGATGATAATGCCGTTATGAATATCTCGTTCCCGGTTTCAGTTACGCCAGGTCGTGTTGTTGTAGAAGCCGAACACGTTACCAAAAAGTTCGGAGATAAAGTAGTTTTGAAAGATATTTCGCTGAACGTAGAACGCGGAAGTAAAATCGCTTTCGTGGGCCAAAACGGACAAGGAAAATCCACATTCATCAAAGCAATCGTGAACGAGTTCCCCTTCGAAGGAAGCATCAAACTCGGGCACAACGTCCAAGTCGGCTATTTTGCTCAAAATCAGGCCGAATACCTTGATGGCGAAATCACGCTACTACAAACCATGGAAGACGCCGCAAACGACACCAATCGTTCCAAAGTGCGCGACATGCTCGGTGCTTTTCTATTCCGTGGCGACGACGTCGAAAAGAAAGTAAAAGTACTTTCCGGTGGCGAACGAAATCGATTAGCGCTTTGCAAACTTCTGCTACAGCCCATAAACGTCCTAATTATGGACGAACCTACAAACCACCTCGACATTAAATCGAAAAACGTTCTAAAAGCTGCTTTACAGAAATACGAAGGAACTTTGCTGCTCGTTTCCCACGACCGCGATTTCCTTCAAGGAACCGCCAACATCGTTTACGAATTCAAAGATCAAAAAATAAAGGAATATTTAGGCGACATCAACTTCTTCCTCGAACAACGAAACGTAGACAATATGCGCGAAGTCGAGAAACGCGATATCGTAAAAGTCACACAAGAAGCACCCAAAAAGAGTTTCGAAGAACAAAAGAAACAAAAGGCACTTCAAAATCGCATTTCCAAAGTCGAGTCGCAAATTAAAGATCTTGAAAATGCCATTCGTCTCGACGATCGTGCGCTCGAATCCAATTACGATAAACACATCGAAGACGCAGCTTTTTTCACGGCGTACAACGAGAAGAAAAAGCAACTCGATAAACTGATCGAAGAATGGGAATTACTGCTCATGGAAGCCGAAAGTTAATGATTGCTTTTAATAACTGATAGTACAAAAAACAAAAAACCCGCTTTCCATTCGAGAGCGGGTTTCTATTTTAAGTTTTATTTTACTAGCGGTAAAGTACTTTCTTCACAGCCTTAATAACGTCGTCTGCATTTGGCAACCACTCTTTTAATAAAGTTGGCGAGTACGGCGCTGGTGTATCAGCGGTAGTAATACGTTGTACGGGCGCATCTAAATAGTCGAAGGCGCGTTCCTGAACCATATACGTAATTTCCGAAGCAACGCTAGCAAACGGCCACGCTTCTTCCAAAACCACTAAACGATTCGTTTTCTTAACCGAGTTGATAATCGCATCGTAATCCATTGGGCGAACCGTACGTAAGTCGATCACCTCTATCGAAATACCCTCAGCAGCAAGCGTTTCCGCAGCAGCTAAAGCCTCTTTAATAATCTTTCCGAACGATACAATAGTAACATCTGTTCCCGCGCGCTTAACATCAGCCACGCCAAGCGGAATGGTGTATTCCTCTTCCGGAACTTCACCCTTGTCGCCGTACATCTGCTCCGATTCCATGAAGATAACCGGATCGTCGTCGCGAATAGCCGATTTCAACAAACCTTTCGCATCATAAGGTGTCGATGGAACCACAACTTTCAAACCGGGTGTATTTGCAAACCAGTTTTCAAAAGCTTGCGAGTGCGTAGCTCCCAATTGTCCAGCCGAGGCAGTTGGACCACGAAATACCATCGGCATCGGGAATTGTCCGGCCGACATCTGGCGCATTTTCGCAGCGTTATTGATAATTTGGTCGATACCAACCAAACAAAAGTTAAACGTCATGTATTCCACAATGGGTCGGCAACCGTTCATCGCCGAACCTACCGCAATACCAGCAAAACCAAGCTCGGCAATAGGCGTGTCGATTACGCGTTTCGGACCAAATTCATCAAGCATACCCTTAGAAGCCTTGTAAGCACCGTTGTATTCGGCTACTTCTTCGCCCATGAGATAAACCGACTCATCGCGGCGCATTTCTTCGCTCATTGCTTCGGCAACGGCTTCTCTAAACTGTATCGTTCTCATAAAGGATTCATTTTTCGAAACGCAAAAATAGCCGAAAAATGGAAATCCATCCCATATTTTTAAAACGTTTTACACGTAAAAGCAGCTTTTTTTTCATTTTTTGGGCGGCATTTCCGGCTGTTCGCTACAAGCTTTTTCAAATTGGGCACAAAAGCAGTCGTTTGGCACGGCTTCTTAGGTCGCCACGCCCAACGGGCTTTTGTTTGCCCAATTTATCAAAAGGCTTTTCGCTGCCATCCGGGCCGCAAATGCGTTACCAAATAAAACGTCTGTTTTTAGACGGATTTTTAACAACCGTAATATTGCAATATTACCTCGTGTAAAATATTGAAATACAGTATATAAATTTATATTTATATTGATTTAAAAAACAAACGTTTTATAAAAGTACGATTTTTGGTAACGGTCCCCGCGGCCGTGATGGCAGTGGAAATAAAAACGCACGAAAAGCGTGTGAGTGCGGTTTTGAATGGGCGACCAACGGAAGCCCCAGACAAAGCCAGCACGAACCACTTTTGTGCGTTTTTATTGCAACGTACAGCGCGAAATGCCGCCCAAATAAAATGTCAATTACTTGCTGTTGAACTGGTGCGTTACCGTTGTGGTTAAATCGGCTTCGAAGGTAAGCTTGCGGTTGTCTTGATTTTGCCGCTCAAACTGTCCGTTGGCAACAAACTTGTATTCGGTGAAGGTGTAACCGGTTTTGTGAACCACATCGACGTAAAAGGTACTGTCGTTGAGGCGTTTCATGGCGGTATCTTGTTCCCAGCTCAAGGGTTGGTTGCTACCTCGAACAGCCATTTGCGAAACGTGCATTGATTTTGGCACCACAACGGTGTAACGAACTTTTTGATTGGCCGTTGGCTGAACACAAGACACTGCTGAGAACAGTAAAAATAACGGTAAGTATTTCATTTTGTGCGGTTTTTAGTGATTAGATAATCGATTCCGATTCGTGTACTTCCAAGTGCTATGCCGCCCAAGCAAACCCATAGAATTCCGAGTGCGGGCATCATGTTCCAGAGTCCTTCGCTCGATTGTTGGTAAACAGCAGCTACGAACATGGTGCAGCCGACAAGGAAACTAAAAATGCGCGTTTGAAAACCCAAAACGAGTGCGATACCGCCAACGGCTTCGCTAAAAGCGGCCATCCAAGCGAAAAATGCGGGGAAGAGCGCGAAAACGCCACCGAATTCGGCTACATCGTTCGGAAACCAAAACGATACTTCGAAAAATCCGAGGTTGTTTTCGGGTGGCGACCACGGTAAACCAAATTTAACGGCACCGAAATCGACCGCCATCCAAAAACCGCATAAAATGCGCGGTAAGGTGAACAAGATATCTTGCCAAAGATGAGGCAAAACGGTAGGTTTAGTAACGGCTATGAGTATTTTTTTCACGATTGATTTGATTGATGATTGAAACTCCTAGCGGTAAATAAAATCTCCGTTGCCGTTCTTTTTGCAGTCGTTACAACGAGCGGCACCGCGGTTGATTAAATCGCCGTTGCCAGTTAGTTTTCCACTCAATTTTTCGCTTACGTTTACAGTTGCGTTTCCGTTTCCGCTAACGTTGAATTTGAGGCTTTTAGCGGAGAAGTCGCCTGCTTTTAGGTCGCCATTTCCACCTTTTTCCAGGTCGAAACTATCGATAGCACCGCTCAGGGAGCAATAGCCGTTTCCTTCTTGCTCAAGGCGAAAGTACTTTCCAACGATTCCTTTGACGGCTAAGTCGCCGTTACCCGATTGTGCAATAACGCTGGCTTCGGGCATTGTAATGTAAATAGTGGTTGGTTTTTGATTTTTCTTGTAATCGAGTTTTCCTGGTTTATTTTTGATTT
>JAIXTU010000115.1 GCA_027483785.1 Flavobacterium sp. | reverse complement strand
TGGAATATTCCATTGGTAATATTTATATCGCATTTTCGTGGAGCGGATACTTCACTAATTTATTGAGTAGTTTCGGACTTCATATTCCGGAATACTTAACGATAAATTACCATGCCGCACATTTGGCGTTCACCGAAAATAAGGTAGGTGAGGGTCTTACCGCATGGAACACCGCTCCCGTTGTTGGTGGCCTGCGCATCATTTTCGATTTACCTGCTGTAGTCATTAATGTAATTATTACTGCTTTAGTCTATATTGGGACAAAGGAATCCAAGAACTTCAGCAATTTAATGGTGTATATAAAACTTGCTATTATCGTTTTGGTAATAGTAGTGGGAGCTTTTTACATTGATATTGATAATTGGACTCCCTTTATGCCTAACGGTTTTGGTGGCGTTATGGCGGGCGTTTCAGCAGTTTTCTTTGCTTACATTGGCTTTGACGCTGTTTCAACGCTAGCCGAAGAAAGTAAAAATCCGCAACGCGATTTACCTCGCGGTATGATTTACTCGCTCGTTGCTTGTACCGTGATTTACATCATTTTAGCGTTAGTAATTACGGGAATGGTTAGTTATACACAACTCGGTGTTAGCGATCCGCTAGCCGAAATCTTTGCGCTCAAAGGCGTTAAATGGATGTTATTCATCGTTTCAATTGCCGCAGTAGTTGCGATGACTAGCGTAATGCTTGTATTCCAAATGGGGCAACCGCGAATTTGGATGACCATGTCGCGCGATGGCCTAATGCCTAAAAAATTCTCTGAAGTACATCCCAAACACAAAACGCCCGGATTTGCAACGTTAATTACAGGTTTGGTAGTTGGAGTTCCGATTTTCTTTACCGACGAAAATTTTGTACTCGATTTCACCAGTATAGGAACTTTATTTGCTTTCGTTCTCGTGTGCGGCGGCGTTTTAATGCTTTCGCCACAAAGCAAAGAAGAACTCGAAGCGCGTGCCGGAAAATTTAAAATTCCATACATCAACTCCAAGTACATTTACCCGATTTTTATGATCGCCGTGCTGATTGGTTTGCAATTGCTACTTCCCGATTTTTATGCCGATACGTTTAATCTAGCAGAAGCGCCCGACACTAAAATTCCGATGGTAGTTTTCTTGCTGTTTACGGTTGTAATGATGCCGATAGCCTTTACTAAAAACTTATCCTTAATTCCGCTTCTTGGCTTGCTTTCGTGTTGTTATCTGCTTACGGGTATGTCGGCAACAAATTGGACCTGGTTCGGAATTTGGTTGTTAATCGGATTGGTGATTTATTTTATGTACGGTTTCCGGAAAAGCAACTTATCAAAATCGTAGGTATGATTTATTCATATATAAAACCTAAAAAAAAAAAAAAAAAAGTATTAGCTATTTTATTATTAGTTAACTTTTTTCTGCGGTTGAGCGAAGGTCCTAACTGGAGATCCATTTTATATTTTACAATTGCCGTGGTCTTACTTACTGCCGAAGGCGTTCAACTTGATCTGGTACAAAAGCGCTATCGCAAAACAATTGCCATTTCAAACTTCCATTTCGGAAAGTGGCATTCGTTAGTAAACGTAGAAAAGGTGATTATCGAATCGGCTAAAAATATGGCAAATCGCGGCGAACATAAAGTTAACGATTTGTTAGTGCAATTATCTTTCGACAATCAAATTATACGAGTATATTCCACAGAAAATCACAGCTATGCGCACAATACTGCGACCGAAATTTCGACCGCGCTAAACGTAAGTATAGATGATAAAACCATTGAAAATGTCATTTGAAAAAGGTTCGAAATCAGTACTTAATGCTTGGGCATTTTACGATTGGGCAAATTCCGTCTATGCACTAGTTATCACCTCATCGATTTTTCCGCTCTTTTACGGTGCGTTGTTTCGACTTGCCCATAAAGATGGCATCGAAGTAGGTGGAGAAATTATTAAGTCGGAATCGATTATCTCATACGTTACCGCTGTTGGATTTTTGATTGTAGCGTTCATTTCACCGATTTTGTCTGGAATCGCTGATTATCTCGGAAATAAAAAATTCTTTCTCAAATTGTTTTGTACCATGGGCTCCGTTTCATGTATGCTGCTTTACTTTTTTTCGCTCGAGCATGCCTTCCTCGGACTTTTAACCTACATGTTTGCACTCATTGGCTTTTGGGGAAGTTTAGTTTTTTATAACTCGTATTTACCCGACATCGCGCTTGAATCGCAGCAAGATAAAATCAGTGCTAAAGGTTATTCTTTAGGTTATATAGGTAGTGTTATCTTGTTGCTAATCAATTTATTCATGGTTCTAAAGTACGACATTTTCGGCTTCGAAAACGAACTGGCTGCCATGCGTGTATCGTTCTTATTGGTTGGCATTTGGTGGCTCGGATTTGCTCAAATTTCTTACCGCAAATTGCCCGATTTCTCTAACAAGAAAAAGCTAATCAAATCAGTTGTTTTTTCAGGTTTTAAAGAACTTCGAAAAGTTTGGCAACAATTGCAAACCCAACACAAACTTAAAAAGTATTTGCTTGCCTTCTTCGTATATTCTATGGGTGTTCAAACAGTTATGATTGCTGCGGCCTATTTCGGAGAAAAGGAAATCGATTGGGGATCCGATAGTAAACGTACATTTGGACTCATCACAACGATTCTTCTTATTCAACTTATCGCGGTTGTAGGCGCCATTTTTACCGCTCGAGCTTCCAAAAAATTCGGAAATATTCCGACGCTAATAGCTATAAATGTCTTTTGGCTGATACTGTGTAGTGCGGTCTATTTCGTTAAAACACCCAACGAGTTTTATATTGTTGCCGCATTCGTAGGATTGGTCATGGGCGGAATTCAGGCGCTATCACGCTCCACCTATTCTAAATTACTTCCTCAAACCGAAGATACTACGTCGTACTTTAGCTTCTACGACGTTGCCGAAAAAATAGGTATTGTAATCGGTATGTTTATGTACGGATTTGTTGCCGATCAAACCGGACGCGTTCAAAACGCCATTCTATTTCTAATTGTTTTCTTTCTTGTCGGTATAATTATTTTAGCGTTCGCGCACCGAGAGAAAAGAACAATTTAATTCCTTAATATTGCGTTATCATTCTTTTAATCAAATTCTCATGAAAAAGCTAGTTCTGCTAACTTTAATGCTCCTAACATTTTTTGGCTGCGAAACCGAACCAATCGATCCAGCAATCTTAGATAATTTAAATCAACAGTCTTTCCAAGTAAGCGTTGATGGAGAATTGTTCACATCTGAAAATGCTAGCGCAGTTATTTCAAACGGCCAAATTACAATTACTGCAAATTCAGATTCTTCAACAGCAAAAATCAAAATTGAAATCGCTTCAACACAAGCCGGAACATACACTAACGAGGTTTTGGCATCGTATTCGCCAACAGGGCAGGGCGCATTTAGTTTTGTTAACTTAAGTGAAACCCCAAATGGATTTCAGAACACTGGTGTATTTGTTATCTCCAACATCAACCAAAACACGCAAATGATTTCTGGAACATTCCAATTTGTGGGATATTGGTCGGATATCGATGCCGCAGGTGATGAATTCCAACCCGTTACGTTATCTTCAGGAATTTTTAACATACCATTTACAACAGATAACATCGATCCTGTTGATCCTACCACTGGCGATCTTGTAGCAAAAGTAGACGGCGTTCAGTTTACCGCTTCCGAGGTTGTTGCTTCATTCGAAAATCCGGCATTACCATTCGGAGGACCACAGTTTTCAATAGCAGGATCTAACGGTACCGAGGTTATTAGTCTGCTTTTTGAAGATTCAGACCAGCCTTTTATTTTTCCAACACCGTTTGGGCAAGTAACTGTAAATTACTTACCGGTTGCAACAAATCCTTTAATAAATTACTCGAATTTCAATCCAACAAGCCCAAATTCAGTAGTAGGGAATTTAACCATCACTGAGCATGATCCCGTAACAAATAAAATTTCAGGTACCTTCCAAGTAGTACTCTTTAAACTCGATACCACTGGTAATTTTTCAGAGTCGGTTCAGCTCACCGAAGGTGCATTTACTAACATAACTTATGTAGATAATACCGATTAGTTCTCGGCAGCTAATCCGGCTTTACGCTTCAAAGCCGCAGCAAAAACGCTTGTTTTGACACGTGCAGCAGCAGGCTTCTTCCCGTCGCCACTGCTTTCGGCAAAACAGGCGTTTCTGCTTTACGGGTTTTTCGCTGCAATCCGGGCTGGGCAATCGTTTCCTATAAATCGTTGTAAATTGGCACAATCATTGCCCTTTTTGCACTGAATACATCGATACATTTTCGATAGTTAACACTAAATCAATATTATAAGCCTCCGGTTGTTTGTTGAGAAATTTCGCTTCATAACAATGGCTGACAAAATGACGTTATTTTTATATGCCAAATCACAAAATCCTAAGTATTGACAATTTGTCATTGAGCGATCTCGATTCACAATCCGAATTGATTCCGCTGCTTTCTCCCGAAGATGAAGAAGAAATGTCCAGAGAAGTACTTCCGGCCGAAGTTCCTATTCTTCCTTTGCGAAACACCGTGTTGTTTCCCGGTGTAGTAATTCCTATTACTGCCGGACGCGATAAATCCATAAAACTCATCAACGACGCAAATGCTAACGGAAAAGTCATTGGTGTTGTTAGTCAAATTAACGAAGACGACGACGATCCGGCTCCGGCCGACATCCATAAAATTGGTACCGTAGCTCGAATTTTGCGCGTTTTACGTATGCCCGACGGCAACGTAACCGTAATCCTGCAAGGAAAAAAGCGCTTTGAAATCGACGCCATTACGCAGGATAATCCCTACATGACGGCTACCGTCAAAGAGTATCCGGAAACCAAACCCAAAAAAGGCGATAAAGAATTCTCTGCGTTAATCGATTCGTTGCGTGAGTTAGCTACGCAAATCATTCTCGAAAGTCCGAGCATTCCAACCGAAGCTACGTTTGCCATAAAAAATATCGAATCGCAATCGTTCTTGGTCAATTTCATTTCATCAAACATGAATCTGACCGTCAAAGAAAAGCAACAACTTTTGGTTATAAACGACCTAAAAGAACGAGCTTTCGAAACGCTACGCTTCCTAAATCTCGAATACCAACGTCTTGAACTTCGAAACGATATTCAAAGCAAAGTGCGTTCCGACATGGATCAGCAACAGCGCGAGTACTTTCTGCATCAGCAACTCAAAACCATTCAAGAAGAGCTTGGCGGAGGCGCGCACGACAAAGAAATCGAGGAAATGCGCAACAAAGCCCGCGAGAAAAAGTGGGACGAAAAAACGGCTGTGCATTTCGAAAAAGAGCTTAGTCGCTTGCAACGCATGAATCCGCAATCACCCGATTTCGGTATTCAACGGAATTATCTCGAATTACTGATCGAACTGCCTTGGAACGAATTTTCTCAAGATAAATTCGATTTACATGCGGCGCAAAAAATCCTCGATAAAGAACACTTTGGATTAGAAGACGTAAAAAAGCGCGTGATCGAACATCTCGCAGTTTTGAAATTGCGTAACGACATGAAATCGCCGATACTTTGTTTAACCGGACCTCCCGGTGTGGGAAAAACCTCGATCGGAAAGTCGATTGCACAGGCGCTGGGAAGACAATACGTGCGCATTTCGTTAGGTGGTTTGCGCGACGAGGCCGAAATTCGCGGTCATCGAAAAACCTACATCGGTGCAATGCCCGGACGTATCATTCAAAGTTTGAAAAAGGCGGGAACATCCAACCCCGTATTTGTGCTCGATGAAATCGATAAATTATCGAATAGCCATCAAGGCGATCCGTCGTCGGCTTTACTCGAAGTACTCGATCCGGAACAAAACAGCGAGTTTTACGACAATTTTGTTGAGTTGGGTTACGACCTATCGAAGGTCATGTTCATTGCCACATCTAACACCTTACAAACGATACAACCCGCCTTGCGCGATCGTATGGAAATCATCAAGATGTCGGGTTACACGATCGAAGAAAAAATCGAAATCGCAAAACGTCATTTGTTTCCAAAGCAATTGGCTGCACACGGATTAACGAGTAAGCAACTCACGATTGGCAAAAAGCAAATCGAAAAAATTGTAGAAGGCTACACGCGCGAATCAGGCGTTCGCGGATTGGAAAATAAAATCGCACAGGTCATTCGTTCCGCAGCAAAATCGATCGCTATGGAAGAGCCGTACAACCAAAAAATTACCGACGAAGACATCGTAAAAGCGCTCGGAGCACCGCGTTTAGAGCGCAGCAAAGCCGAGGATAATGATACCGCAGGTGTAGTAACGGGCTTGGCTTGGACCAGTGTTGGCGGCGATATTCTCTTCATAGAATCGTTAGTTACGAAAGGAAATGGAAAATTAACGATGACCGGAAATTTGGGCTCGGTCATGAAAGAATCGGCAACAATTGCCTTGGAGTTCATCAAATCAAACGCGCAAATGTTAGGAATCAATCCGGAAGTATTGTCTCAAAATAACATTCATATACACGTTCCGGAAGGAGCTACACCCAAAGACGGGCCGAGTGCCGGTATCGCCATGCTTACCTCGATGGTTTCGGTATTTACACAACAAAAAGTGATGAAAAGCCTAGCAATGACTGGCGAAATAACACTTCGTGGAAAAGTTTTGCCTGTGGGCGGTATTAAAGAGAAAATCTTAGCAGCTAAGCGTGCCAACATCAAAGACATCATTCTTTGTATCGATAACAAGCAAGATGTGGATGAGATAAATCAGACGTATTTAGCGGGATTGAATTTTCACTACGTAAAAGAAATGCACGAAGTTGTTGCTTTAGCAGTAACTGACAAGAAGGTTAAAAATCCTAAAAATCTGATTTACAGTTAATCTATTTAACGTGAGTTCGATATAAAAATCAAAGTTAGAAATCATTTAAATAGTTGATTACAAGGCGTATTTTCTTTGGGATACCGAGGTATCTCAAAAAAATACAACGACGTAAGCGA
>JAIXTU010000241.1 GCA_027483785.1 Flavobacterium sp. | reverse complement strand
GTAATCGGGCGTTTCGTCGTTACTCAGATATTCGTCAATGTTGATGTCGTCGGCATCGATGTGTTCGTTGTCGTCGTTATCATAATCGTCGTAACTGTCGTTTTCGTAGGCGTCTTTTTCAAATTCGTCGTCTTTGCCTGATTCGAGTGCAGGATTCTCGTTCATTTCTTCCATCAGGCGTTGTTCGAATGCCTGTGTAGGAAGCTGAATCAATTTCATCAACTGAATTTGTTGAGGCGAAAGCTTCTGCGAGAGTTTGAGATTGAGATGCTGTTTTAACATAACGATTATTGGTAGCCTAAATTTACGGATTTAGTGGCAGTTGTGTCAAGCCGAAATTTATTTTTCCAACGATTAAAATTCTGCGTTTTGTGGTGTTCTTGGGAACGGAATTACGTCGCGTATATTGCTCATTCCCGTAACGAAAAGTACGAGACGTTCGAAACCGAGTCCGAAGCCGGAGTGAATTGCCGAACCGAATCGACGTGTATCGAGGTACCACCACAATTCTTCTTGGTCGATTCCGAGTTTTTCCATCTTTTCAACCAAAACATCGTAGCGTTCTTCTCTTTGCGAACCGCCTACAATTTCTCCGATTCCAGGGAATAAAATATCCATGGCGCGAACGGTTTTTCCATCTTCATTCAAACGCATGTAAAACGCTTTGATGTTTGCCGGATAATCGAATAAAATTACTGGAGATTTGAAGTGTTTCTCAACGAGATAGCGCTCGTGTTCCGACTGTAAATCGGCGCCCCATTCTTCAATCACGTAAGCGAATTTCTTGTTTTTGTTGGGTTTGCTGTTTTTGAGAATATCGATCGCTTCGGTGTACGAAACGCGTTTAAAGTTGTTTTCTAAAACGAAGCTCAGCTTTTCGCGAAGTTTCATTTCGGACCGTTCGGCTTGTGGTTTTGACTTCTCTTCGTCTAACAAACGCGATTCTAGGAAGGCAATATCGTCTTCGCAGTGATCGATTGTGTATTTAATGACGTAGCGAATGAAATCTTCCGCCAAATCCATATTGTCGTGCAAATCGTTGAATGCTACTTCGGGTTCGATCATCCAGAATTCGGCTAAATGGCGCGAGGTGTTGGAATTTTCAGCGCGAAACGTAGGTCCGAACGTATACACTTGACCTAATGCCATGGCGTAGGTTTCTGCTTCAAGCTGACCTGAAACCGTTAAATTGGTATGTTTTCCGAAGAAATCTTCTTTGTAATTGATGGTTCCGTCTTCTTTTCTTGGAATTTGATCTAAGTTAAGTGATGTAACTTGGAACATTTCGCCAGCTCCTTCTGCGTCGGCACCGGTAATTACCGGCGTATGCACATAGACGAATCCTTTTTCTCTAAAATACTGGTGAATGGCAAACGCTAAAGCCGAACGCACGCGCATGATGGCACCAAAAGCATTGGTTCGAACGCGAAGATGTGCGTTTTCGCGCAGGAATTCGAGGCTGTGTTTTTTCGGTTGCATCGGAAATTTCTCTGCATCCGAATCGCCTAAAATTTCCAAGCGCTTTACTTGAACTTCGAATTTTTGTCCGGCGCCCTGACTTTCCACCAAAGTTCCGTGCAATTGTAAAGCGGCACCGGTTGTGATACGCTTTAAAGTGGTTTCATCGGTATTTTCAAAGTCAACTACGCACTGAATGTTATTTATGGTTGATCCGTCGTTGAGTGCAATAAACTGGCTGTTACGAAAAGTTCGTACCCATCCGCGAACGCCAACCTCAGTATTTACAAGGGTTCCGGCTAATAAATCTTTTACCTTAGAATATTTCATAATCGGGCAATCTGTTAATTTGCAATAGCGCGCAAATATAGTTTAAAAAGTATTTTTTTATGCTAAGACGATAAATCGCGATGTCCGGGCATTTGGTCGATTTCGTCGTCAGTGCGTTCGGCAATCGGAACGATAGGTTCTTTAAATTCCTGCTCGTTTGCCAAGGTTTTATTAAGTGTTAATACTAGTGATGGCAGTAGCATTAAGTTTGATAGCATGCCGAAACAAAGCGTAATGGAAACGAGTCCGCCGAGAGCAATCGTTCCGCCAAAGCTCGACAACATAAACACCGAAAATCCGAAAAACAAGACAATCGAAGTATAGAACATACTCAAACCTGCATCGTTGAAAGTAGCATAAACCGATTTTCGAATTTTCCAATTGTTGCGTTTCAATTCTTCGCGGTATTGCGCTAGGAATCGGATGGTATCGTCAACCGACAATCCGAAAGCAATTCCGAATACTAAAATGGTCGATGGTTTTAACGGAATATCCAAAAAGCCCATTAAACCAGCCGTTAATAAAAGTGGAAGCATGTTAGGAATAAGCGATACCAATATCATTTTCGGTGAACGGAACATAAAACCAACGAGTAAACACGTCAGGAAAAATGCAAAAAGTAACGACGACATTAAATTGTCGAGCAAGTAGCCGGTACCTTTTTGGAAGACAAAAGCTTTTCCGGTAATAGTTACGTTGTAGCGCTCTTTTGGGAAAATTTTATCGATTTCTTTGCGAAGTTCAGCTTCGATGAGTGGAATCTTGTCGCCGTTTTCGTCGCGCATAAAGGTCGTTACACGTGCGTATTGTCCGGTTGAATCGACATAACTTTTCAATAAATCGGTTTTCTGGCTTCCGGAAGAATTCTTGATATACGTTAAAATAAACGCTTGTTCTTGAGATGTAGGAAGTGCGTAAAATTGCGGATTTCCGTTGTAGTACGCTTGCTTGGCGTATTTAATGACACCAACAACCGACAGCGGTTTCGACAAGCCCGGAATTTCGTCGATGGCTTGTTCCAGTTCGTCGATTCGTCGTAAAGTAGCCGATTTCATAACACCTTTTTTGCGTTTGGTATCAATCATGATTTCCAGCGGCATCACACCATCGAACTCTTTTTCAAAGAATTGAATATCTCGGAAAAAATCGGTATTTCGAGGCATGTCTTCGATAATACTGCCGCTGATGCGCATTTTGTAAATTCCGATGATACTTAAAACAAGCAGTGCCACGGCAACGCTGTACACCGAAAAACGGTTGTACTTAACGGTTCGAAGTATCCAATCCATAAAAGTTTTTACGGCACTGGAATCGAGGTGTTCGAGGTGGCGATCTTTCGGTGGTGGAATGTAACTGTGTGCAATCGGAATCACAATCAAACACAAGACAAACAAGCCCATAATGTTAATTGCAGTTACAATTCCGAATTCGAGTAACAATTGATTATTCGAAGTAACAAAAGTGGCAAAACCAATTGCAGTTGTAAGGTTGGTCATGAGCGTAGCCATTCCTACTTTCGTGGTAACGCGTTGCAATGCTTTAACCTTATTTCGGTGTACTTTAAATTCTTGATGGTATTTGTTGGTGAGAAAAATACAGTTCGGAATGCCAATAACGATTACCAATGCTGGAACGAGTGCGGTAAGAACCGTAATTTCGTAGCGTAAAAGACCCAAAATTCCGAACGACCACATCACGCCAATAATCACAATGATGGCCGAGATAAGTGTAGCTCTAAAACTTCTGAAAAAGTAGAAAAACAACAAAGACGTTACCAGCAAAGCCGCACCAATAAAAATGCTGATTTCCGATAGAATTTTCTCGGCATTTAAGGTTCGGATATAGGGCATTCCGCTTACGCGAAGATCTACTTTGGTTGCTTTCTCGAATTGGTCAACCAGCGGAACAAAACGTTTGAGGATGTATTGCTTGCGTTCGGGTTTATTTACCAGATCTTTTCGCATGTAAATGGCGGCGCGCACTGTTCCGCTTGCTCGATTGAGCAACAAACCTTCGTAGAATGGCAGTTTCGTGAACAGAACTTTTTGCAGCGAATCGAGATAACGTTGATTTTTTGTTTTGGAAGCATCGACAAACGATTTGAGTTCAAAAGCTTGCAAAGAGTCGTTTCGCGTGAGAACTTTCAGATTGTTTGGTGCTAAAACCAGGCTTATTTCTTTGTCGCTTTCTAGACTGCCAATTAGTTTTTGCCACTGCTCAAAAACTTTGGGCTTAAATAAATCTTGCTGTTTAATTCCAATTACGATAAGGTTTCCTTCTTCGCCAAAGCGGTTCAGAAAGGCGTTGTATTCTACATTTACAGGATTATCGGCTGGAAGTAAGTTTGCTTCGGTATGGGTAAATTTAATGTATTTCCACTGTGAACAGAGAAAAACGGTAATAAGCGCTAAAGAAACGAGCATCAGTGTTTTATTTCGCAAAACTACCCGCGCAATCAATTCCCAAAAGCCCAAACTAAACCACTTAACCATCCAAAAAAATTTCGGCAAAGGTAGCGTAAAACTGAGGGTTTTGGAATAGGAAAACAGGTGATTTTACGGCTTTTTGTCGCGGTTTAGTAATTTAAATTTCACGTAAAATGTTTTGAAAAGAAAATGTATATATTTGGAAACATTGATACATCAATTTTTAGGTCTTTCTGCTGAATGAAGAATTTTAAAAACACGACATTTTACATTTTAATTACTGGCGGTTTCTCAGCGCTTATCTACTTCATTCTCACAGAAGGGAAGAAAATGCAAGGCTATGTCCCGAAGCCGACTTTGAAAAATATTCCCGATCAATGGGGGCATTTTGTGGAATCAATGATTGAAAGCGTACGCGAACCGCTTGCCATACTTTTACTGCAAATCATCACCATTATTCTCACGGCACGAATTTTCGGATGGATTTTCAGAAAAATTGGACAGCCGAGCGTTATCGGCGAAATGATTGCCGGAATTGTTCTCGGACCCTCGCTGGTGGGAATGTACTTTCCCGATTTTTTTGAAACTCTGTTTCCCGTTGCATCACTTGCAAATTTGAAGTTTTTGAGTCAGATCGGATTAATACTTTTTATGTACGTTATCGGTATGGAGCTCGATCTTAACGCGTTACGGAATAAAGCCAACGATGCTGTGGTGATTAGTCACGCCAGTATCATTTTTCCGTTTGCGCTCGGAACAGGATTAGCCTATTTCATTTTTACCGATTATGCACCTGAGGGAATTGCTTTTTCATCATTTGCACTGTTTTTAGGAATTGCTATGAGCATAACTGCCTTTCCGGTTTTGGCACGAATTGTTCAAGAGCGGGGCATTCACAAAACAAAGCTCGGAACTATAGTAATTACATGTGCGGCGGCCGACGACATTACGGCTTGGTGTATACTTGCAACTGTTATTGCTATTGTAAAAGCGGGATCATTTATTTCGTCTTTGTACGTTATTGCTATGGCTGTTGCCTACGTTTTTCTGATGCTAAAATTGGTAAAGCCGTTCTTAGCGCGCATAGGTGCTTTGAAAAATTCGCGTCAGAGTTTGAGCAAACCCGTAGTAGCCATTTTCTTGCTAACGCTCATCATTTCGGCATACACCACCGAAATTATTGGTATTCACGCCTTGTTCGGTGCGTTTATGGCAGGTGCAATTATGCCTGAAAATGCACGCTTTCGCGGAATCATCATCGAGAAAGTAGAAGACGTTTCTGTAATCTTACTTTTACCGCTGTTTTTTGTTTTCACGGGTTTACGAACGCAAATTGGTTTGATAGACGACGTTGAGTTGTGGAAAATGACCGGAATCATCATTGTTGTGGCTGTTGCCGGAAAATTCTTAGGCTCGGCACTAGCGGCAAAATTCGTTGGGCAATCGTGGCGCGATTCGTTTACCATCGGAGCGCTCATGAACACGCGTGGTTTAATGGAACTTATTGTATTAAACATCGGTTTAGACTTGGGGGTTCTTACTACAGAAGTTTTCACAATGATGGTAATCATGGCATTAGTGACCACGTTTATGACGGGTCCGGCGCTGGATTTAATCAATTACATTTCGAAGAAAAAAGATTCGATAGTTCCGGAAACGGTTACGTTGAGCGATAAATTCAAGATTTTATTGTCTTTTGGAAACGCCGACCGTGGAAAAGCACTTTTACGATTGTCGCACGCGCTTACGCAGAAGGAACAGCAAACAAGTATCGTTACCGCGATGCACCTCACCTTGAGTAATGAATTGCATACCTTTGAATTCGACGAATTGGAGAATAAAAACTTCAATCCGATTTTGTCGGAAGCCAAAGATTTAAATCAGCCGATACTAACGATCTTCAAAGCATCGAACGACATCGACACGGATATCGTTGAAATTTCAAATCAAGGCGATTACGATTTGTTGTTGATTGGCTTGGGACAATCGATTTTTGATGGTACTTTATTAGGTAAAGTTTTGGGAATTACGACTTCTATAATTAATCCGGATCGTTTGTTGGATAAGTTTACCGGAAGAGAAGGCTTGTTTGCCAATTCGCCGTTCGATGAGCGTACACGACTTATTTTAGCCAAAGCGAAAATGCCGGTTGGAATT
>JAIXTU010000156.1 GCA_027483785.1 Flavobacterium sp. | reverse complement strand
AGGGCTTTTGCTTCCAGCGCAATGTCACTTCTTCCCGTTCTTATGGTTGGTTTGAATGTTTTAATATTTTCATAATTCTTCCAAAAGAACTTTGATAGCGGTAATTTATTTTCTTCAAAGTCGCATTTAGTATTATTCAATAATTCTTCAAAAGTAATTTCATTTACTTCTGGTTTAGGTGTGTCTTCTTTATCAACAATTTGAGCGAACAAGCTCAATCCCTTTTTTCTTAGAACATTAAGCTGATATTGTTCAGATATCTTAGCTGTTTTAACTCTTGAAGGTAAACGATTTATTTTCTCAATTAATTCTGGATATTTTATTTCAATATTATTGTATGTATTTCGAACATGTGTTGATGTATTGACCTCGCCATCTTCATCTGGATTTTGATTTAGTTTAAAATACAGACCTGAAGCTGTTGGCTCTTCTTCTTCATCGAAAATTTTGGCATCTTCCCCTAATGAACTGTGTATTAAGTACATTTTTTGAGATGCTATTTCTCTTGATTTTACGATGTCAGCTCCTATTTCGGAGGGAAAAAAGTTATAAATGTAAAGGTCGTCAAATACTTTTGCTCCAATACGATTTATACGACCTACTCTTTGAATAACTCTTGTGGGATTCCAAGGGATATCGTAATTGACAATAACACCTGCACGGTTTAAATTGAAACCTTCCGAAAGTTTATCGCTTGTAATTAGCACGTCAAAGTGATTGGTTTGGCTTCCTTTATACTGCGCATTGAAATCTGAATTAAGATTTTTTGCTAACTCTTTTGAAACTTTCCCGTCGCAAACGATTAATCGAGTTCCAAATATTTTACGGAAATAGGACTCTAAATGTTTTATTGTATCAACATATTCTGAAAAAAGTATTATTTTTCTGTTCGTATTAGTTGCTAGAATCGTCTTTATTTCGGTTGCAATTCGTTCTCTTTTTGGGTCATTATCAACAATATGTAAGGATTTCAATTGAATTTGGATTTCTTGAAAAACTACAATATCATTTTCTATATCGGCAAGAAAATCTAATTTCTTTTCAAAAGTGTTAACATCGTAAACTGTGTTGTTTTTCGGAACTTTTTTGTTTAGTAAATCTTGTGAATACTCGTTTAAAATTCTATCAATATCATCCGCATCAAATGTTTTTATCTTATCAATTAGTCCTCTGTCTAATATATATTTACCATTTGATTTTTTAATAAAATCTCTAACAGCAAGGTGGACTTGTAAAAACCGCTCTATTGATTTGCTAAATGCTCCAAAAGAACTTTCGAAACGTTTTACTAATAAACGTCTCATAAAATCAAATAAGTTTTGCTGTTGCAGGAATTGTCTGTTTCCCTGTTCGTCTAGTTTTTCTTCATCGAAAACTTTTTCGTAGCTAAAAGGTTGATAGATTGCGCCTTTGAATCTTCCATTTTCTGCAAAATACTCGTTGAGAATTCGATCATAAAATGCACTTTGCTCAAGAGTTAAGTGATAAAATAATTCAATTGGGTCTATTACTTTTGATAAATCCCCTACTTCTGATTTATAGACGTAATCTTCCTGCAAATCCAGGCGATTTCGACGAATTACTACTGAGGAAATAATACTTTTGATTTGATTTGCTAAGGTTTTTGTCTCGTGTCTTACTATTGCGGTGTCGATTGGTAGCTCCTTTCCGAGAAATGTTCGATAAAGCAACTCAGCTTTTTGTCTTTTATGTGGTTTATTCGAATTGCAATTTTTGATAATTTCTGAAAGTCTATTGTATTTGTAATTAAAGCCGCGAAATAAACCTTCTAAATTATCATCGATCGTTATTCCGGATTTACCAGGAACAATAAATAATTTCAGTAGTGAAAATATATCAGCCGGAGAATTATTAAAAGGTGTTGCAGTTAGTAGAATAACGGTTCGTTCTCTACAAATCGTTAATAATGCTTCGTAATCTGTGGTGTCTTGATTTCTAAAATAATGAGCTTAATCTACAATTACTACTTCAATTCCTTTACTTTGAATAGTATCGGCTAAATCTTCCAGTTTACCGAGGCTTTCTACTTCCCAATCGTATAGCTTAAAATCGTTTATATATCCCCACCAACCAGTGCTATATGTTTTGTCTCCTATCAGTCCAGGAGGGCAAATAACCATTCCTCTTTTACCAAGATTCTTTGCGATTAATGAAGCAATAACTGATTTTCCTAAACCTACCACATCTGCAATAATTACACCATTATATTCTTGAATAATTGATAGTGCTTGATTTACAGCATCCGTTTGGTAACTGTATTTTTTAAATCCAATTTCCTCCAAAAGATTTTCTACTTCAGGCTTAATTTGTTTTTGTTGCTGTAAGTCTAAATAGGTTTTCAGTATTAAAACATAAGCTTCAAATGGTGTAATCGATGCTGCTTGGGATTTGTGCTGAATGAATTGAATGAGAAACGCTCTTCTGTTCTCGATTTCTGAAATTGGAATAGCTCGTCCCCACAATTCATCAAAGTAATTTTCAGCCTCAGTAAAGCCATAGTCTTTAATTTCAACATTGAATTCTTCTTGCCCTGATAAGCCAGCTCGTGTTAAATTACTGCTACCCGTTATAAATTGTCCCGCCATTGCTTGTATTTCTGCTTGTTCTTCTTTCAATCGAAATAGGTACAGCTTAGCGTGGTTTGAATTTTCTGTTTTGCGAATTATTAATCGCTTTTCGTTTAGCATTTGTATGAAAAATTCTACTTGATTGTAGAACGTTTCCGTATCCATTTCTTCGTTGTTAATGGCATTTCCCATTGAAGTCATGAATTGATTGAATTGGTCGTCTTGTGATTGCTCTTCTTCCTGACTGCCGTGTTCTACAATTTTATTTAGGATTTGATCTACTTGCAGCCCAACCAATAATTTTAGCGTTAGATTTTTGTTCTTTTTAAGATTTTCAAAAAGTTCTTCCCAGCCTGAAAAGTAAAAGAAGCCTACTAAAAATTTAAGTTCATCACTAATTCCGATTAATGTATTTAATCGCCCTTTTAGCGATTTATGGGTTTTATTATTTGTAATGAAATTGTTTGCCATCGTTTTAGTTATCCTTATTTTTAATACATAAGTCAGCTTATGTATTAAGTATTGAAACCTTTGTATTAAAATTATTTATTTTGATTGATATGCTTGGTCAGGATGATTGGGCATATCTGGTATTGTATATACTAATCTACCGTCTTCTTTTAACGGCACTATGTAATTTCTAAAAGCAGTGTTCTCTTTTCTATTGAGTAAAACAGATAATTCTTTTACTGAGCAACTTTTATTTTTACAAATCTCATAAATCAAGTCTTTAATTTTTTCAATATCTACTTCTCTCGGATCTAGTTGTTTAATTTTTTCTTTTAATCCATAAGGTAGCTCTTGTATTAAGACTTGAGGTTCTGTATTAAGAGCAAGAGGTTCTGTATTAAGTCATTCTGTGATACCCTCCATTTTTAGCTGCACCTCTAAACTCAATATAATTTTGATCCCTTAACTTCTTTATATAACGTTCTACCGTTGATAATCCTTTTTGTAGTTGTTCTGCTATTCTTGGAGCTTTAATACCTGGCTCTTTATCTATTAGCTTTAAAATCATATTTAGGTCATCATTTACACCCTCACTTTCATCATCAAAACCTACTCTATTTACACCCTCATTTACACCCTCATTTACACCCTCATTTACACCCTCACTAGCTGTTCCGACCATTGTAAGTTCAGGAAAAGCAACAGTTGTAATATCATCTTTATCTGTCCAAACAGGAGCTTTAAAACCATTGTTTTTACAATCATTTATCATCCTTAATGTACCACTACCTAACATTTCAATATATTTTCTAATGAAACATATCTGTGCAATATCAGGATTTCTTAGCACTGAATTGTGTTCTCTTTTAAGGTCTTTAATAGTAATTCCGTTAGGCAATCCACCATAGTTTGAGATTTCAGTTCTATCACTAAAAATAGAAATTTGCATAAAACCATTAACTGAATTGTAATCACGATGTACGATAGCGTTAAGAATACCTTCTCTCATTGCAAAAAGTGGATAGTTTGTTTTTTCAGTTCTGATATTACCGTCTACAATTAATTTTTTTCCAAAGTAAATGGCAAAAAAATCTATAATTGTGGTTATGTTTTTAAAAATATTTCCCTCTAATATTCTATCGTTTAAGAAAACATCACCACTTTTATTTGATGGATAAATTGTTAATCTAATTCTGGATTGTGGAATAAATCGAGCCGGTTTTTTACCAAAAAGTACGATAGCAGCATTCGTTAAACTACCACTTTGTAATAATCCCATTTGATATAGAAAATCTTCGGCATCTTCAATGACGCTATCTGGTTTATAGGCTCTGTAAAGCGTTATGGTTTGGTTGATTTCTTCTAGGTCTAAATCATTGATAGTTGCACCTAACACGGTACGGCGTTCCCACTCGAAATCTGCTTTTTTTCTTTGATTTACTAATGAAGACAAGGTTTCTAAATTGGAAACTTTAGTAGCATCATTTTCTCTGCTGTATATTTTCCCTTTAAATTGATACGGTTTTTTTGCACCTTCCCAAACACTAATTAGTATAAGTTCCTTCTTTTTATAATTAATGACCTGAACTGAAATTGGAGCAATAGGCTTAATCGTTTCAATTAATAATCTTTGAATGATTACTTTAAACTTTTCCGCATTTTCTATACCCACCACTTTTTTATTATCGTCAACACCAATAAGCAAATCACCACCTTGAGTATTTATAAAAGCAGTAATTGTTTTGGCAATAGCATCCTTGGTAGGTTTTGCCATATACTCCAAACGATTTCCTTCTTGTTGTTGTAACAAGTTGTCTATAATAAAACTATTGTCCATCGTCTTTTGGTTTTTCGTTTAAAATATTCTGTACAAAATCTAAATCAGAAAATTGAGTAGTTATGTAGGTCATCATTTCATCTAATCTGTAAAACTCTTGTGCCCAGTTTCCGTTACGTAATTTTACTTGAACGTGATTTTGAATTACATAATTGTAAATAGCAATGGTTCGTTGGTCAAAAAACTTATTGGGTTCAATTTCAATTGTAGCACCATTGGAAAGTTTCATTTTATCAAACAGCAATCGAGCAAAAACCACATCACGATGCACTAAAAACCAGTATGGCTTTTGGAGTTCAATGGCTTTTTTTATTTCAGCAAAAGTGATGTTTGTACCATCTATATTTCCGGTACCATAATAGGGTCTGATAATTCCTAAAAATAAATCACACTCTTCAACTGCTGCCAAGCAATTATCTAAGTTAGACAAATGAGGATTTACTTTTATACTACCATTGTGAGAATTCATCACATCATAATTTAAAAGTTGTAACTGTGCCACAATTTGAGAGAGTTGGTCTTCAAACCCATAAACAGTAGAACCTACCATTATTTTTAATTTTCGCTTCTTTTGTGCCATAATTCTTTTTGCTAATTCAGCGTGTTTTACCTTCATTTATGTTTCCCTCATTGATGAGGGTAACATCGTGGCAATATCATTAAAAACCCTTTGTTTACTGGTGTTTACGTTTAGATTATTTTTTACTTATTTATTAACTTTTTAGTACTCGTACTTATTATATTCGTGCTCGCTTAACCCAAACTCCGGATCTACCACTAAAACTTCATCATAAGTAAGCTCGTAAAGTTTGTAAACCATTACATTCAATCTATTATTTAAATCATCAAATGCATC
The DNA here is from genome assembly GCA_027483785.1 of Flavobacterium sp. Classification (GTDB taxonomy): domain Bacteria; phylum Bacteroidota; class Bacteroidia; order Flavobacteriales; family Flavobacteriaceae; genus Flavobacterium. Next base: position 922 of record JAIXTU010000156.1, on the reverse strand, counting down.
TGTTCCAAAAGTCTCTTCTAAATCAATTATAACTTTATTAAATAAAGGTATTTGATGTTTTTTGGGAAATGAAATAGGAAGAGTTTCTAAAAAAGTTTTAGAAATATTAACGGTTAAACTTGAATTATTTGAAAAGTTGTTAGCGTAAAACCAATTAATCAATTTTGAATTGAGTAGTCCTGTAAAAAACTCATAACAGTCTTTATAATCATTTTTTAAAACTATATTATTTACTGAAGCAAATGCTTTTCTTTTTTTCTTATCAATAGCAGCTACGAGTGGCATAGTCCCGCCACTTATTCGTTGCATTACAATTTTCTTAGGTTCTTCCCATAAATAATCAGGTCGTTTTCTGTGAATTTCATTCAAATTCCAAAGAATATGATTATTTGCCTCATTAATTTTAAATCTTTTGATATCCTTTCCTTCTAAAAGTTCAAATGTATTATTGCTTTTTTGCGGAAAAATCAAATGTTTGTGCGCCACAATGCCTTCAATAATATCAACACAATAATTTCCAAAATGAACTTTATTTTCTTTAATTCTATTACTTAAAGAAAGTTGCTTTTCATCAAGCATAATATTAAAAGTATAACTTGTGTTTTTTAAAAAATCAGCACGATTAATTTTTTTTGAATTATAAATTTTATCAGATAATGATTTAACTTCGGTAACTATTTTTGTTTCAGGATTTTCTATATTATTTCCAATTTGAAATAAAATTGTTGATGCGGTAACTTTATCAAAAATACCAGCACCTAGATCAACTATGGAATAAATATTATTCTTTTTTAAAATATCATATCTAATGGTATCAAAAACAGTCCCTCGCAATAAATTATTGGGAATAATAAAATTAAGGTTTCCATTTGGCGTTATAATATTCTTACCGTTCAATATAAATAAAGCAAATAAATTTATT
>JAIXTU010000339.1 GCA_027483785.1 Flavobacterium sp. | reverse complement strand
GTATTCTTCGCTTCCCGGTAAAAACTGGCTGCAAGGCCCTTCGTTAAACGGCGGTGTTTGAATAAAGGTTGCTAATTGCTGTTGGCGTTCTTGCAAATACTTGTTTACATCTTGCTGCTGTTTGGTTTTAATTGCATCGGGGTCTTGAACTATCGGCGACTGCAACACTTCTAGCGGCACTTTCTCTGCATACGGGTCGTTGGCCTCAGCAGGTGGTTTTTGCCACAGTTGCCCACCCGAAACTTGCGAAGCCACACGTTGCGTGTCGGCAAAATAATGTTTGGTTATTTGCCCAGTGGACGACTTCGTGTAAAACGGATTCACATATAAGGTGTAACTTGAGAAGTTTGTTGTTGATGGCGAAACTAATTGACCGTTAACATAGAATTCTTCGTAGTCTGAAGTAGCTTTTAAGGTACGCTCTCCGTTGGCATCATAAATGTTGTGCTGTAATGCATTAGCCTTTTTAGTACCAACTAAGCGAAGTCTGTTTAACTCATCGTAAATCATAAACGATGTTATGCCGTCTTCATTTTTTGAAGTTTGGTTGCCGTTTTCATCATATCCGAAGTATACGTTATTGATTCCGATAGTGTTAGTTAACTCTATCGGTCGGTGCGTATTTTCGGCATATTGGTAATCAAAATTAAATGTGTTAGCTGTGTTTGTGCCGTAATCGGCGTTATGTGTTTGGTACTTTTTGATAATTCTACCACTATTATCATATTCCATATTTAACTCATATGTGCCAGAAACTGTATTATTAGGGTCTGGTTGATTTTGAGCTCCAGTGAATATACCATCGGCTCTTTTTAAACGATTTAGAATATCATATTCATAATTGTTTGAGTATAGTCCACCAAATATGTCGGCTGGACTTGCGTTACCAATGGTTTTAATAATATTTCCTACATTATCGTAGTGGTAATCCTGATTAATCAGTGTGCCGATGCCCGTTTCAACATTTAGATTTTTAAGCCAGCGCATATCTGGACTGTATCCGTATTTTGTTACCACATTGTTTCCATGCACTAAGGCAACGCGTTGTTCGAATTCGTCGTAATCAATGCGTTTAACATAAAAGGTGTTTTTGAACGCTTTTTTAGATAAAATACTTGTCAACTTACCTCCTCGATTGTAATTATAGCGCACTTCCTCACCATCGGGATACGTCATTCGTAAAATACGATTGAACGAGTCGTAACCATAAGTTGTGACATAAGTTTCGGGTTGTGTTCCGATAATTGGCGATACGATAGTTCTTCGAGTTTGAATGACTTCTCCAAGTTTTCCGTATTGAAAAAGTTGTTCGCCTGTAGCATCATACTGAGCAATAAGGCGTCCTCTGTTTAGAGGGTTAGGGTCGTTTGCTGCGCCGTGTAAATATAAAACATCGGAAATATTGGGCGAACCAGCTATTGTGGGAAAATCTATAGAGAGTAGTCTTCCTTTTTGATACGAATAATTTACTTGCTGATTTTCGTTAAACAATTTTTGCGTTTGTACAGCACCTAAATTACCAAAATTATCGTAATGGTATCGAGTGTCGCCGCTATCTGGGTGATGATATAGGTTTTTCCTTCCTAAGTTATCGTATTGATATGAGCTTTGAAGTCCAATGGGGTCGGTAACAGTCATTAATTCTCCAATGCTGTTGTATCGGAATGAGGTAATTGCTTCGCCATTTGGCCCTAAGGCCTTTGTTGCAATAGTTCTACCGAAGACATCAGTAAGCGTACTTGTTTGAATCGTGCCGTTATAATTATCGGTGCTTTCTGTGACCCCAAAGAGGTCGTTTTCATGAAAATACGTGTAGTAAGTTGGTGTTAAGTTTGGGGCTATAACGTTGATTATTCGGTCTCGTACGTCGTATGTGGATTCAGAAAAATAATCAAAGGGTATTTCATTATTGTAGACGTAATTTAGACAAGGATCTAAAAGCTCGACTCCACTAAGTCCTTGTTTGACTACTCTGTCGAATTCATCATAAACGATATTACCTGATACCGACATTTTTTCCACCAAATGTGGTTGCGCTGTTGGATCGGTTTCTTCGTTAACTTCAATATCTTTTTTGGTCTGTAGTTGATGGCCGAGCGCATCAACAATTGTGATCGTGCGTATTGGATTGCTAGGTTGTAATACATCCAAATGTTCGCTGATTGCGAATGGATTAAATTTCTCAGGTACAAGACAAGAATGGTCAGGTAAAGCTAAGGTAGCATCTAGCGTAGGGAAGTAACTAAATTTCAGCGTATATCGCTGAGGATTTGTGCCAATTTCATTAGGAGAAATGACGTGCGTAAGTCGGCCCATAGCATCGTACTGATACCTTATTTCCTGATTATTTATGTCTTTAGTTACTAATGGTTTATCAAATTTAAAATCATAAGTTGCAGTAGTCTGATAGTTAAATCCGTCGGTTATTTGAATAATGTATTTTCGTTCAAGAGTGTCGTATACATAGTTATAAGACTGAGTGCTTGGCAATGTCATATTTTCAAGCAAACCATCACTGTTGTACGATAAGTTGGTTTGTAAACCAGATGAATTATCGTTAACGTCTGAAAAAGCGGTGATTTGCAAAACTTGGCCAAAAGCTGATACTTGGGTATTTTCTCGTTTTCTCAAACAGTTGCCAGCGTTGTCGTAGACTTTTATTTGCTTTGGTACTCCAAGAATGTTGTTGTCTATGATTCCCGGTGCCGAGGAATTGTCATGATATGCTATAGTTGAGTAATAATTATCGTCATTAACATTGTCATTACCATCGTTATAATAATAGGTTATGTTACCAAACTTATCATGGTTAAATCTAGTAGTTGTAACAAGAGGATTTGTGCCGTTATCGTAAACGTAGTTTTTAATTTGCTTTAAAAGAACTGTAGCACTTCGTCTTCCTTCTTTATGCCCAGAATCAAAAGTGTCTAGAAGCGGACTACTGTCTGTATTAATATAAATCCCATCGTTAT
>JAIXTU010000400.1 GCA_027483785.1 Flavobacterium sp. | reverse complement strand
TACCTTGATAGCGTTTTAAATTTCGAAAAGCTTTTTTACGGATGTTTTGCCGTGCTTTCTGTTTTTCAACAGGCTCAAAGATTGCTTTGTGTAACCACTTGGTGAACTTCGACTTATGACTGATCTTCTCGATTTTTCGGTATAAAGCAGCCGTATCTTTCTCTTGCTGAACCTGTGCGGGCGCAACAGTAGTACCAATTAGTAAAAGAATCAGATACAAGTACTTTTTCAACCTTAAATCGATCGTAGATTATGTGTTGATTTTTAACTTTCGCAGTAAATCGGCAACGCGTTGTTGCATACTTGGCGCAAAATTATCAGTCTTCTCCATGACTTTTCGTGTAACTAATGCCTGAAGAATGGTCCCTAATAATCCGCCGACAACGCCTGTAGATTTCCCAAAAATGAGTCGTTTAGCAACAACTCCAGAAAAGAAACTAACGGCTAAACGCGAGATACCGACTTTAAAAAAGCGCGATCGCACGAAACGGTCGAGTTGCGTGATCGCAAAATCTTCGTCGGTAAGCGATCTTTGAAGAGTTCTCGATTGCTGAACGAGTACTACCTTTTGTTGCTCTCGCGAGCTTGCTAGCTGATAAATCTGCTGATCTAAGTCGGCTATATTTTGAATGTGGGCATATTTGCTCATACGATTACGTCTTAAAAATAGATCTGATTATCAGATTGATAAACCATTTTGTGAGTTTGTTTTTGAATGCAAACAGCAAAATTCCGATTAAAAAATAGGCGGCTGCGACAATCAAAAAACCTTTTGCTAGACTCTCAAGCTGTTCGCCAATTAAGAACGCAACGGCAAAGTTGGCTAGTAAAAACGCGGGAATGAGTACAATTAGTATGATGACCCAGAACACCAACAAACCACCAATCTCGCTAATCGATTTTAAGCCTTTGAGTTTGTATAATTCGAAGGTGTCTTCGACAAACTTTTTCCCAGCTGCGAGTATTTCACTAAAAATAACTTTTTGTTCGTCCATATTCAAAGATATAAAAAGGGCTACTTGCTTGCAGGTAGCCCTATTTTTATTTTTAGGATTTTAAATTGGTTTCCAACTGCGATTTTGTTTTGTCAACAAATTCGGCACCTTCCGCCAATGCATGTTCTCCTTTTGATTTCCAATTTTCAATTTTGGAAGAAACAGTATCAACTGCTTCGTTGTATTTTGATTTTAAATCGTCGGCAGTATCTTTACCTTTTTTACCGATTTTTCTGCGGGTTTCTGTCCCTTTATCCGGGGCAAAAAGTACTCCCAAAATAGCTCCTGCCGCAAGGCCAACCAAGGCGCCTGCAATGACTCTTCCTGTGCTCATAATTGTTCAAATTTAAGTTTGATATTCAGCGAAGGGTAGAAATCCCTCTCGCCATTAACACGAATTCAGTACTGAAAATCGATACAATAAAGGTACAAGCATAATCTGCCTCTTTCTTACGGAATTCTACTAATGCTTTGTATAATTAAGTGACCTGAAACGGCGAAATAATCGTTGCTAGTTAATCCGTGAATTCCTGATTTTCAGCGGTCGGATCGTTAATGACCGAAATACCTTTTTGCATCATTACCGTGTTTGGAATGGTAATGATTTCACCACTTTTTGTTCGTAAATAGGTGTGAAAGGCTTTTATATCCTCGATTTCTGCTTCAATCGGATAATCTTTATCCAAAATCTTTACCGTGTCTCCAATCTTAAATGGCAATGAAAATAACAAGATGATTCCAGAAGTAATATTGCTTAAAATCGACCATTGTGCGAAAAAAGCTACGCCTAAAATGGTGAGTAATGACGTGAAAGTCACAAATAAATCGTCGGAGTTAACTCCCCAAATCGCAAAGACAACAACGAAAAATAAAACGGTTAGAAAAACATTGGTGTATCGGATTGCTAAATTGGCGCGGTGGGCGAGAAGCTGACTGTGTTTTGCGTATTCGGTTATCGCTTTTGCCGCAAGTACGCGCACCAGCACAACTATAGCTAGCGTTATTAGTGTAGCGAGTATTTCAGCCCAAAACGATTGCAGCATATTAGAAATCTTGTAAATGTTTGTAAACCAAATGCGTTGGAAGTCCCATAACCGTATAAAAACTACCTGCTAACTTTTCAATTGCAATATAACCTATAAATTCTTGAATGCCGTAAGCACCGGCTTTGTCAAAGGGTTTGAATAAAGTTACATATTTCTTGATGTCGTTTTCGCTTAATTCGCTAAAGCTTACTGCAGCCACGTCGGTAACTATTACTTGTTTTTCGCGCGAAGCAACACAAAAACTGGTATAAACCCGATGCGTTTTACCACTCAGCCGCTTCAACATACGCTCCGCTGCAGCGCCATCGGCAGGTTTTGCTAGCATTTCTCCGTCGAGCCAAACCAATGTATCAGCAGTGAGTACGACTTCGTCAGGCTGTAAATCGGGTAATAATACAGCGGCTTTCTGAATACAAATTGCTTCGGTAATTGCTCCTTCACGTAAATCCTCCGAATAACTTTCGTCGGTTTCACGAACACGCACGTCAAAAGTAAATCCCAATCCTTGCAACAGTTCTTTACGTCGCGGAGAACCACTTCCTAATATTAGTCGCTTTCCTGAAGGCAGATTACTGAACATTCATTTTCACATTATAAGTTACTACGGCAATTAAAAGTACACCTCCTAAAAAAGCGATTTTCAATAAATTAGAAAGCAATTTGTACTCGCTCGGGCTTGAGGCATTCCAAATTTTTATGCCAACATAAGCACAAATTGAGGCAGGTAAAGCAAACATCAACGCGGCAGCAAAATATAAGTCGTATGCAAAATAGTAGGTAAAAGTGTAGTACACTAAATAGGCCGCAAATAAAATTGAAGCTACGGCCACGACTTTATTCATTTTGTCCGTTCCGAGCGTTACCGCCAAAGTTCGACGCCCAATGGCTTCATCTCCTAAAATATCCTGCTGATCCTTAACCCATTCGCGAATCAGCGTTAGGAAAAAGCAAAAACCCGCATAGTCTAAAATTACCTGGAACAACAGCGAATATGTAGTTCTATTTTCATCGTTCAAGGCCGGGTACAAATCAAATAAGCCAACTAAAATCAGCGCAACTGCACACAAAGCAGCCACAACTAAATTTCCGAGTACGGGAACGGTCTTAAAATTCTGCGGATACAAATACAGTACAACGGCCGTTAGCACAAATAATCCAGCAAATCCGGGCGAGTCGATACTGTTTGCAAGATAAAACCCAATAGCAACACCAATCACATTTACCGCAAAGTAGATGCTGTGTAACACGTTTTCAGAAAACAATTCAACCAATAGCGTTTGGTCTTTTCGATTGATCCGATCGGCGGCTACGTCTTGGATATCGTTAATCACGTAACCTCCCAAAGCAACGCAAACGGTAGCGAAAACAAGGAGCGCAAACTGAAAGTCGCTCAAAACAGGTGTTATTTTCTGCGGAAGCAAAAAGGTGTAACGCAATAAATACTGCGCTAAGGCAATGAGTGCCAAATTGGCCACGCGAAATACTCTCAGATATAAAAACACGGTCAAAATTTTTGCGCAAATATAGTCGAGCCGTGGCAGAACTTTCGCACAAAAGCGCAATTCTTGTCTATTCATAAAAAATCCGTTGCCGAAACTCGACAACGGATCATCCTAATAATCCAAAAACAAAATTATCCGCGACGGTTACCCGAACTGCGCGTTTCCGAGCGCGAATTTCCCGAAGAGCCGCTGCGCTCACTTCTGCTTGGAGCTGGCGTTACCGAACTACTTCTCGTTGTACTTGTTGCCGAACTAGAACTGCTCCGCGGCGTACGATCTGTCAAGCGGCTATCGCTCGTACCTCTTGTTCTATCCGTTGTATTGCGAGTTACCGTGTTTGAATTCGACTGACTGCGAACGGTATTCGAGTTTTCACTTCCACGAACCTGACGATCTACAGTAGTAGAACGACCCGTACTTCCACTTGTATTAACCGTTTGCGAGTTGCGAGCTGGTCGAACACCACCCGTTTGTACCGTCGTTTCGCGATTGCGACCGCCGTTAGTCGACGAATTGCTAACCGTTGTACGAGTACCAGTTTGGTTATTTCTACCGCTAGATCGCGTGGTCGTAACCGAATTTCTTCCGTTGTTTTCACTGCGACCCACAGTGCGACTCGAGTAAAAACGCTCATAACCATCGGCACGTCGACCATTGTATAAAGCTACAGCGCGCGTATTTCTACGTGTATTCACGTAATTGTACTGGTGATTTACGTTTATAAAAACATTCACGTTATCGCGGTAGGTGTAAATCGGAAACGGACTCCAATACGTGTAGAAACTTGGGTAGTAATCCCAGTAAAACGGACTGCAGTACGCACGATATCTTGGAGCCCAAAAGCTTCTGTAAATCACAGGCGTGTACACAAAAACCGGTTCGTAAATGTAGTTTGGCCCGTACATATACACATCGCCAACAAATTGAACTTGAACGTTATTATTGTTGTCGCGTTGTACATCAATTGTAGCAACATCTTGAAAAACATCGCGATCTAAAACCGCTTGAACAACAATTAAATGCGTGTAATCTTCAACAGTTTCAATTACTCGAAGGTAATCTACACGACCGTCGAAGTTCAAATCTAAGTTGTTAATTCGGTTATTTGGATTATTCAAACGGCGTTCAAAATCTTCTAAATTATCCGAATCTGCAAAAATACTTGCTACAGCTCTCAAATCGAGGTTGTCGCCAATGCGGCTGTCCGTAGCGCTAACCGTGGTAACATCTTGAGCAAATACAGGCAACAAGAGTCCGGTACATAAAAGGGTTAGAAAAGTTTTCATAATCTCAAAGTTTGATATCTATCAGAGGGGCAATATCTGTGCCATAATTTTTTGGGCGTTCGAGCGGGCTATCCGCGTTAATAACTGCTAAATCACTTGCGTTTTGAAGTTGGGTTTGGGCTTCTGCTGTCGCCCGCACCGGCACACAAAACGTCGGCGTGCTTAAGCAATTATTGCTGCTGCTATCCCTAACGCGGGCAATCGTTCCAAAAATCAGCTCCTTTTTTAATTGCATTTCCACAACTATTCATTTCGAAAAAAGAATCCAGATGTTTCTAAAGCACTTTTTATTCTGTCTGGAGCGTACTTCATTATTGGTTATGGGCTTTGCGGAAGATATATGTTTTAAGATTTCACAAACTGCAGCGCAAAGCGACTGTTTTAAAGCGCAGAAATAATTTGCCGTGTAGCGCGTATGCAAATCTTTGCTATTTTAGAACAAAAATTTACTTATGAAAAATATTTGGTGGCTTTCCGTTTTAGTTTTATTGGTTTCTGCAACAGCGCATTCGCAAAAGAAAAAACCAGCGGCAAAACCTAAAACAAAAGCGAAAACCATCAGTGCTAAGTTTGAAAATTGCACGGCCGAACTTCAAAAAAATCAGTTATTTTTCTTTCAACAAAATGCAGCAGGCATGCGAGATACCATTCTGATAAAAACGTTCGATACCAAACTCAAGCCCGAGAATCTAAAAATTAGTGCATTTACAGCAGCGAAAGTGAAATTACACGTACTCACTTGGGACGAAATCGCCAAAACTGAAACACCTCTGAAAAAGGAAACAAATACAACCAATCAAACCGTAATTGTCGATTTCAGCAACAAAAAGATTGTCTTTACAAACTTCAATACAGTAATCAACAGCAGTGAAATAATTTATCTAGATGCTGCAAAAACTGTTTCCGAAACGCGCGATAAAATTCAACGTGCAGGTCAAGAATGCCTCGTGAATCCCGACGGAACGCTCACACTAAAAACCAAAGCCAAGCAATCGCAATTGAAATACGACGCAGCAGCTTCCAAGTTTATCGCGAAGTAACGTCCGATTTCATGTAGCGCATCAAATAAAAGGTTACCGCCAAAGATGCGACACCAATTACCGTCATGAAAATCCAATTGCTCGAATAACCATAGGCATCAACCACAGATAATCCGCCTTTAGAACTGCAAATGTGAGCCAAACTAAAGCTCATCGTAAAAAATCCCATGTACTTGCCTTGCTCGTGATTCGGACTTATCGACAGAGCAAACGTATTCGAAAACGGGAATATGAACATTTCTCCAAAAGTCATAGATAGCATACTTATAATCAGAATGTTACTGTTCCAGCCCGGAATAAGCACTAAGAAAGAGCAGGTCATTAGCAACGATCCAACAGCCATCAGTTTCAACATCGATGTTTTTCGTTTTTCGAAGTAGCTTACTACGGGCATTTCCATAAAAAAGATAATCAGTCCGTTCATGGTCATAAGCAATCCGGTCTGAAATTCAGTTAAACCGTACTTATCGTGATGATATAAGGGCAAAGTGCTAAACAACTGGAAAAAGAGAACGGCAGTTCCGAAACTCGCCAACAAAAACCACAAAAACTTAGCCTGAGGAATGCTGCGTTTAATGTGTGCATGCGTATCGTTAGCCGGCACTATTTCATGTTTGGGTTTCGGAATAAAATACAAAAAGAGCAAAACTGCAGTTAAACAAGTTAGTCCGTCGACCCAAAAAATACTTTCATAACCCAAATTCATGATAAGCAACCCGCCAATCGCGGGTCCGGTTGCAAATCCTAAATTCACGGCAAGTCGAACTAAAGTAAACGATCGTGCGCGTGTATCGGGTGTGGCAAGCGTTCCCAAGGAAACAAACATGGCAGGCCGAAACATATCGGCAACAGTTAGCAAAATAAAAATACCTATGGCTAGCGCATAAAAGCTAGTAATAAACTGCAAGGCAAT
>JAIXTU010000381.1 GCA_027483785.1 Flavobacterium sp. | reverse complement strand
ATAGCATTTAAGTGTAGCCGAAACCTCTCGCGCATCTCGGCGTATCGTTTGCGAAAATACAAAATGAACGTATATTTGCGGCGGCAAGTCCTACACGACCAGCTCCTGCAGACTCCCCCAGGATGGGAACATAGCAAGGGTAAGCGGTTGAGCGGTGCGATGTAGGGAGCTTGCCTTTTTTTATGCGCGAAAATCAACGGTCACTCAACCGAAATCAAATATCTTAGCAGCGCATTTTTTCCCGAAATAAACCATGAAATCCCAAACAAAAGTCATTCTAGTAACCGGCGCCTCCTCAGGAATCGGATTAGCTATAGCCGAGTATTTAGCTAAAAACGGATACCGCGTTTATGGAACAAGTAGGTCGGTAAATACAAATCCGCTTTTTACTTTTCTTGAAATGGACGTTCGCGATGAATCTTCTGTTAAAACAGCTGTTCAGACGGTAATCCAACGAGAAAATCGACTCGATGTGGTTGTAAATAATGCCGGCGTAGGAATCACCGGGCCTTTGGAAGAAACTCCGTTAGCCGAAGCCAAGAATCATTTCGATACCAACTTCTTTGGAGCTATTTCAGTTATGCAAGCTGTACTTCCGCAATTGCGTAAACAGCAATCGGGGCTGATTATTAACGTAACTTCAATTGCCGGATATATGGGATTGCCCTTTCGGGGAATTTACTCTGCTGGAAAAGCTGCTCTCGAAGTACTAACGGAAGCCGTACGACTCGAAACCGCACAGTTCAATATCAAGATTTGCAATGTAGCGCCAGGCGATTTTGCAACAAATATCGCCGACCGCAGGTATCACGCTCCCGTTATCGAAAACTCGGCCTACGCAAAAACGTATGGCGCAACACTGAACGAGATAAACAGCCATGTTAACTCGGGTTCAAATCCGATTGAAATGGCACAAGCAATCGAGAAAATTATTAATACGCCCGAACCTAAAATCCATTATAAAATCGGGGTATTCATGCAAAAATTCTCGATTGTTTTAAAACGAATATTGCCCGATTTGACCTACGAAAAAATGTTACGCAGACATTTTAAGTTATAATCCGACGAAAGATTACCTTTGCAGCGATTTTTAAACACACAACTATGAAGTTTTTTATTGATACAGCCAATCTCGATCAAATTAAAGAAGCACAAGCTTTAGGTGTTCTCGACGGAGTAACCACCAACCCAAGCCTTATGGCAAAAGAAGGAATTACTGGCAAAAACAACATCTTAAAACACTACGTTGATATTTGTAACTTAGTGGATGGCGATGTGAGTGCCGAAGTAATTGCTACCGATTATGAAGGCATGATTCGTGAAGGTGAAGAATTAGCCGATTTACACGAGCAAATCGTTGTAAAGCTGCCGATGACTAAAGAAGGTGTCATGGCAACAAAATATTTCTCAGACCGCGGTATAAAAACCAATGTAACACTCGTTTTTTCGGCAGGTCAGGCTTTATTAGCGGCTAAAGCTGGTGCTACTTACGTTTCGCCGTTTATTGGTCGATTAGACGATGTAAGTACCGACGGATTGGCGCTCATCGAAGAGATTAGAGCAATTTATGACAACTACGATTACGAAACGCAAATTCTTGCCGCTTCGGTTCGTCATACCATGCATATTGTAAATTGTGCGAAAATTGGTGCAGATGTTATGACCGGGCCACTTTCGGCAATAGCTGGACTGCTGAAGCACCCACTTACCGATATTGGATTGGCACAGTTTTTAGCCGATTACAAAAAAGGAAACGAATAAAAAAAGCTGTCGGTTGACAGCTTTTTTTACATCTTAGATTCAAATGCCACGTCGAACAAACTCACAAACGCATTGGCAATATTTCCGCGACTATCGGTGATAATGGTTCTGTGAATTTTATTGATGACCCATTTCTTACGGAGATCTTCAAAATCGGCTGCACGGTATTCAGCAATCGTTCCAAACTTAAAATTAGCTAAAGTTTTGGTCCACTTCTGTTGGTTTTTATCCACATTAATGGCAATAAACTTGTAATCCGGATGCTTTTTCTGGAAGTCTTGAATACGCTTGTGCGCGGCAATCAAATGACTTTGCAAGCTCTCGCTCCAAAAGAAAATAACCGTTTTTTCTATTACGATGTTGTCTGAATTAAACGCCTTTCCCGAAGCATCAAGCAACTGCACTGAAGGCAAACGCTTTCCAGCGGTTAGCTGCTGAATGGCATTACCCATTTGTCTGATCTCAGACTGTTTCGATTTATCGGTAGAAACTCGATAATACGTATCTAAGAACCGCTTGTTGTTAGAAATATTTTGATCTTCCAACATATACATAAAAGCAATGTTGTTTAAAATCGAATTTTTAATGGTTTCGTTCTTAAACAAAGTATCGGCAACTTTTATCTTGTGGATATTAATTTCGAGAGATTGATCGCGCAAATCATCGGCATCGTGTGCTGAAGACATTGCAACATTGTTCAACATAAAATTCAGGTAACTGATAAACGGCGCATAACCAATTAAATCGGTATCATTAAAATTTACATTTTCTCGATGCTCATAATAATCTTTCGGCAGGTCGTTTAAAATTTTATGACCGGTACGCATTTGGTGAACAATTGGATACACTTCTTTTTTGCTGAAGTGATTGTAATCAATCATAGCACGTGCAAACTTATCGAAACCATCCGACCATTTAATTTCTTTTTTCTTCTTGCTGTAAAAATCTTGCTTAAGTACGTTTAACGAATCAATCTTTGCACTAAAAAGCTTGTAATCGGTGTCGAAGTAATCGAAAAGTACATCTCTGTCTCGTTCGTTTTTGAGGTACAAATCCATTAAAACGTTGTTTTTTTGAGCACCTCGCCCAGAATAAACTATAGACTCGTCGAAATCTTCCGGATTGATACGCACCAAAATCGAGTCGTTTTTATCAAAATATACGTACTGATATTCAGGTTCGTATTTAAAAGTATATAAGCCTTCTGGTAGCGAATCGAACTTCACGAAAAAGCGATTATTAGCATCTAATTTGATGGTGTCAATCACCTTATCGTTCTTACAAAACAAAACGTATTCACCTGTGGCTTTGGCTACTAAACCTCCGAAATAAGCTGTGTAGTTATCTTTATCGAAGTCCGATTTGCAACTACAACACAAAACCGCATAAATACTCGCTGCAAGTTGCAAGCGGTATTTGTTAAAAAAATGTATGCATCCCAAACTCATAAAACAAAAATAGAGGTACAAGTCTATCTCAATTGTTAATGCTCCGTTAAATAACAACACTTTACCATATTGCTCGTACTTGTCGAAACCGTTTATAAACACTACTTTTGCAGCCAATTTTTTCGATTATGCTTACAGTAAACAACTTATCGGTACAATTTGGCAAACGTATTCTCTTCGACGAGGTTAACACAACCTTTACACACGGAAATATTTACGGAGTCATTGGTGCAAATGGTGCAGGAAAATCGACGTTTTTGAAAATTCTAAGCGGAAAAATGGACCCGACTTCCGGACACGTTTCGCTGGAACCTGGAAAACGTATGTCGGTTTTAAACCAAAACCACAACATGTTCGACGAACATACTGTTTTGGAAACGGTACTTATGGGTAATCATGTATTGTTTGCCGTAAAGAAAGAAATGGATGAGTTATATCTCGATTATAACGATGCAAATGCCGATCGAATTGGTGAACTTCAGGTGCAATTTGAAGAAATGAACGGTTGGAACGCCGATTCAGACGCCGCTGCACTATTATCGAATTTGGGTATTGGTGAAGAATTTCACTACACGCCTATGGTCGATATGGATGGTAAATTGAAGGTGCGCGTACTTTTGGCACAAGCGCTTTTTGGAAATCCAGACGTATTGATTATGGATGAGCCAACAAACGACTTAGATTTTGAAACCATTCAATGGCTGGAAAACTTCTTGGCTAACT
>JAIXTU010000031.1 GCA_027483785.1 Flavobacterium sp. | reverse complement strand
GTTGAAAACAAGCTAGATAATGAGTAACTAACTGTCGATATTGCGTGTCGCTCAATACTATTTTCTTGCAAGTTTCGTGTTCCACTCTGTTTTGATAGTAGTTCACATGGACCGCCGTTTCGTTAAAGCCAGATGCCGCTTTAAGTGCGGTTGATAGCTTTAAATCCGACCAAGCGGGCGTTTCCAAATAGAACTCGAGGTTTCCCCAGCCAATGGCCACCCAGGGATAGTATGTGTTTTTAGCACGAATCAGATTTTGATCTAAAAAACTGTTCCAGTCGAATACCGGATTTTTAACTGGTAAAACCAATTCACTGTGTACGCCGTTTGTTTGCAAGTAAATTTCAATCGTTTTGGGTTCGGTTGTTTCATCGCCTGAAATGGTAATGAAGCCGATTGTAACAGCTAAAAGCAGATAAAAACTGATGAAAGCTAACAAACTTAAAAATACAATTCGAATGCCGCGATACACTTTAAAAAGAAAACTGTTTCGCATGGCACTTTAGGTTTTCTTTTTTCTTTCGGCCCGTAGTTTCTTTATCCAATATGCCGACAAATCGTCGTAGTTTACAACCACTTTTGGTTCTTGTGGGTCGAGTCTTTTAGCTTTCACCCCACGAACAATGATCGTTTCAATTAAATAATCTTCGTTAACTTCGTAGGGCGCATATTTGGTTTTGAGATTAATGTCGAACATCCGAGCGGTACTATTCGACCAAAAAGCTTTCCAGCCACTTTTGTATTCTTTGATTAACTCGAATGTAGTTTGTCCGGTTTGTCTGTAAATGAGTTTTACAAGAATTTGTCCGTCCTTACGACTCAGTTTTTTTAATTGCGGTTCAAATTGCTTTTGTACGTAATCTTCAACTATCTTGAAATACTTCCTGCGCTCACGAGCCGTTTTTAATTTGGACATACCTTCATTCAACGAAATTAAAGTAGCCGAAGTAGCTTTTGCATACGGATAAACTTTGTAAACACGTCGCTGTAAACGATTATATATTTTAACCGCCTCAGCGTCTACTGTTACTTCGTTAGGATTGATTACTACTTCTTCCAACTCTATCGGAATGTTCAAGCTATCCGGCGTATTCAAATAGGCGTCGCGCGGATCTTCCTGGGCAAAAACCGCTGTTGTTCCCGATAGTAGCAATACGAAAAATAAAATCCACCTCATGTTTTAGTTAATTGGTTGAAAACGGATAAGCAAGTGTAGTGCCAAATTTTTAAATTCGCAGGTCTTAAAACAAATTTATGTCAATTTTAAACGAAAAGTCAGAGTTATTTATTGAGAAGTATCTCAATAATCCGTCGCCAACAGGCTACGAATCAGAAGGTCAGAAAATTTGGATGGATTACATCAGACCTTATGTAGATGACATTTTTACAGATATTTACGGTACCGCAGTTGCAGTGGTGAATCCTGGTAAATCGTTCAAAGTGGTTATTGAAGGGCATTCCGATGAGATTTCGTGGTATGTAAATTACATAACCGACGATGGTTTGATTTATGTAATTCGAAACGGCGGTAGCGATCATCAAATTGCGCCGTCCAAACGCGTACATATTCATACTGCCAACGGTATCGTGGAGGGTGTCTTTGGTTGGCCGGCAATTCACACACGTAATCGGGACAAAGAAGAAGCGGCGAAAATCGACAATTTGTTTATCGATATCGGTTGCGAAACCAAAGCCGAGGTTGAAGCGAAAGGCGTTCATGTGGGTTGCGTAATTACCTATCCAGATTCGTTTACTGTGCTCAACGAGAACAAATACGTGTGCCGTGCCATCGATAATCGGATGGGTGGTGTGATGATTGCCGAAGTGGCTCGCTTATTAAAAGAGAATCAAGTTGAACTTCCGTACTCCTTATATATAGTGAACGCCGTGCAGGAAGAAGTGGGGTTGCGCGGAGCAGAAATGATTACCAACACAATTAAACCAGATATTGCTATTGTTACCGATGTGTGCCACGATACAACTACGCCAATGATCAATAAAAAAATTGAAGGCGATGTAAAAATTGGTCGCGGTCCGGTAATTACCTACGCACCTGCAGTGCAAAATCAGCTGCGTGAGCTAATTTTAAAGGCAGCGCAGGAGAAGGAAATTCCTTTTCAACGTTTGGCGTCGTCTCGCATTACCGGAACAGATACCGATGCGTTCGCGTACAGCAATGGGGGAGTGGTGTCGGCACTTATTTCCTTGCCTTTGCGCTACATGCACACAACTGTAGAGATGGTTCACAAACACGATGTCGAGAATGTTGTAAAGCTCATTTTCGAATCCTTGCAAAAAATCGAATCGAAAGAGCAGTTTTCGTATTTTAAGTAAAATCGTAAAGTAGTTTAGAAAATCGGGTCTCAGTTTTGTTTCCCGATTTTTTATTTGAGCCCCTGCGCGCCGTTTTGTAGTTTGAAATAAGGTCGGCGCGCACCGGGTGTTTGCTTCAAATCCGCAGTACCTTACCGGTTCACCACGCCGCTTGGGTAGCTTCTTTGGTCGCTCCCCCGCCAGGCGGTTTCACGCGCTAAGTTCCTTTGCGTGTTTTCCGCGCACCCCCTGGGGCGGAAGATTGTGCTGGAAAAAGTGCTTTGTTGCCCACTTGTCTATCAGCGAGTTAAAAAATAAATTCAAAATAGTTGCCAAAAAGTTTGGAAAAGG
>JAIXTU010000365.1 GCA_027483785.1 Flavobacterium sp. | reverse complement strand
TAAAGACAAAGCCGACATGTCAGCACCCAGAGCACCAAAAGCTCCTCCCATGGCACGAAAACGTGCAGTTCCATTGGTATTGTCTAAGCCGTAGAGTAAAGCATCGGTAACTGATTGTGCTTGAATGGAGCACGTTAATAGAAGTCCACTCGCGCAAAGCAGAATTTTTTTCATGATTGATGATTTTAGAATTTTAGTGGAAAAAATGTAAGAACACGATTATCGGCGACCTCCGCCTCCACGGCTTCCTCCACCGCCTCCGCGACTTCCACCGCCACCGCCTCCCATGCGTCCGCCACCACTGGATGGTGAGTAACTTCTACTTGGCGAATAACTTCTGGTCGAGCTGCTGTTTCTCGTATTTGAGCTTGATGAACGCGTTGGTGTGTACGAATTATTTCGTCCGCCTGTATTGTAGTTGGCATTATTTCGTGTGCTACCATTTCGGCCTGAGTAATTGTAGTCAGAATTTCGTCCGCTGTTTCGTCCGCTAAGGCTATTTCTGGTCGTTCCTCTATCTGAATAAAGTGAATTTCTGCCGTTTCCGCGATACGAAGATTCATATCGCCCGCGATTACCGTAACTGTTTCTTCCGCCAATTCCGTTGGCATAATAGGATCCACGTCGACCGTAGCCTACAGCGTAGTTGCCCCAATTGTTCCAGCCCCAGCCGCCGCCCCAGCCCGGGCCATACCAAGAGTTCCAACCCCAGCCCCAGCCAGCTCCCCAGCCCCAGCCAGCATTCCAACCAAGACCCCAGCCCCAACCAGGACCCCAAGCCCAGCTATTCCAGCCTGCTCCCCAGCCCCAGCCAGCATTCCAACCAAGACCCCAGCCCCAGTTGTCCCAGCCATTATCGTAAATGTTGACAACAGTAGTGCCCGAATTTTCTCCCCAACCAGCGTTACCCGACGGGCGCTCTTGAACTTGAGTAGAATCTTGATTCATCTCTGCGAGTGCAGTCTCCGTTTCTTCTCTGCGTGCACCAAAATAACTTTTATACGGACTTTCACTTGTCGAACTAGTTGCTGTATTTGCACTGTTCGCATACTCTTTCTCGTAATACGAAGTACTCTGGTAACCGCCGCAGCTGTTTAGTGCTACTAAACTGATGAGCGACATGATGCTAAAGGTAAAAGACGACCGAAATATTTTATTCGTTTTCATATCCAATGGATTTATTGTCTGACTATACAAATTTACTTAGTTTTGCCTGACCTTTTAGTTAAAGAAAATTAAACAATTTTTATGCCAAATTACAGGCTATGAGCAAGAACCTTACAAGTAGAACGCAAGATTATTCAAAATGGTACAATGAGCTAGTCGTAAAAGCCGATTTAGCAGAAAATTCGGGAGTTCGCGGATGTATGGTTATCAAGCCGTATGGCTACGCTATTTGGGAAAAAATGCAGCAAGAGCTCGATCGTTTGTTTAAAGAAACCGGACACTCTAATGCCTATTTCCCGCTGTTTGTGCCTAAAAGTATGTTTGAGGCCGAGGAAACCAATGCAGAAGGTTTCGCTAAAGAGTGTGCAATCGTTACACACTATCGATTGAAAAACGATCCCGACCAAAAGGGAAAACTCATTGTTGATCCCAATGCCAAGCTTGAAGAAGAACTCATCGTGCGTCCAACCAGCGAGGCAATTATATGGTCGACCTATAAAAATTGGATTCAGTCGTACCGCGATTTGCCTCTCCTTATTAATCAATGGGCAAATGTGGTTCGTTGGGAAATGCGTACGCGACTTTTTCTTAGAACAGCCGAATTTCTCTGGCAAGAAGGGCATACCGCACATGCGACACGAGAAGAAGCGATTGAAGAATCTGAAAAAATGATGCATGTGTACGCTGATTTTGCTGAACGTTTTATGGCCATTCCCGTTATAAAAGGACTAAAATCGCCGAGTGAACGATTTGCTGGTGCCGAAGAAACCTATTGTATTGAAGCACTGATGCAAGACGGCAAAGCTTTACAAGCAGGTACATCCCACTTTTTGGGTCAGAATTTTGCTAAAGCTTTCGATGTGAAGTTTGCAGGACAAGACGGAAAGTTAGACTACGTTTGGGGAACATCTTGGGGAGTGAGTACGCGTTTAATGGGTGCTTTAGTGATGACGCATTCCGACGATAACGGTCTGGTGCTGCCGCCAAATTTGGCGCCAATTCAAGTAGTCATCGTTCCAATTTATAAGTCGGATGAAGAATATACTGCTGTTTCTGCGAAAGCAAATGAAATTTCAGATCAATTAAAAAGATTCGGAATACGCGTGAAATTCGACAACCGAACTACGCACAAACCTGGATTTAAATTCAACGAGTACGAACTAAAAGGCGTTCCATTGCGTATTGCGATCGGACCTAAAGATCTCGAGAACGGCACCGTGGAATTGGCTAGACGAGATACGCTAACAAAGGAGGTTGCTGCCGTAGATGGTATCGCCACTTTGGTAGTTGATTTACTGGAGCAGATTCAGCAAGCACTTTTTCAAAAAGCAGAGTCGTTCAGAAATGCACACATAACTCCTGTTGATTCTTACCATGAATTTAAAGAATTGTTAGAAACCAAAGGAGGTTTTTTTGCCGCACATTGGGATGGAACTGCCGAAACCGAAGAACGTATAAAAGACGAAACAAAAGCAACTATTCGTTGTATTCCACTTGATCGTACTCTAGAAGCAGGAAGCTGTATGTATAGCGGAAAACCGTCGATCGGACGTGTTTTGTTTGCAAAAGCATACTAAAAGGAGTTTTTACATACGTGTTCGTTGCTGTAAGGTTGTTTTTTCAAGTGTTTTATTTAGGCTTTGTAGACGAGTTAGGTCGTTGTTTTGTTGTGGAATAGTGATTGCTTATGTTTTTAGGTTTTCACAATTGATACGTAATCAAGGTGTTAACGAATGTTGTTGTGTTTTTTGAAATTTAAACAACAGTTCTGTGAAAAAAATATAGCTCACTATTGCGCGAATAAAAATTAGTTGTATTTTTGCAACCGCATTCAGCGAAATGGCCCGTTCGTCTATCGGTTAGGACGCCAGGTTTTCATCCTGGTAAGGGGGGTTCGATTCCCCCACGGGCTACCAAATTTTGAAAAAAACAATTGGTCCGTTCGTCTAGGGGTTAGGACGCCAGGTTTTCATCCTGGTAACAGGGGTTCGATTCCCCTACGGACTACAAATTAAGAATTAAAGAACAAGTATAGCGATGGCAAATCATAAATCGGCCTTAAAGAGAATCAGAAGCAACGAGAAAAAACGCGTGCTTAACAGATATCAACACAAAACAACTCGTAACGCAATCAAAGCTTTACGTCTAACAACTGTGAAGTCAGAAGCTGCAGCAAAATTATCTGCTGTGATTTCAATGATTGATAAGTTGGCGAAGAAAAATGTTATCCACGATAACAAAGCTTCAAATTTGAAAAGTAAATTAACTAAGCACGTTGCTAAATTAGCATAACGACTTACTTGATATATAGTGAAAGCCGCTCTAGTAGTATTCATGGTCGGAAGATTTTCTTCCGACTTTTTTTGTTTATTAGTGTAAAAAAATAGTTGTTAAATAATTGATTTTCAACGATTTAGTTTGCGTAGTAGATTTATTTTTCTTATCTTTAAGTCTGATAATCAATAATTTATGTCAGTTTTTAAAGACCACAAGATTTCCCTGAATCAGGTTTTGTCCTTTATTCCGGAAGCACTTTTAAACCATCTTTCGGCAACTACCAAGATAGATCATTATAGCAAGGTACTTCACGGAAAGAAAATGTTCTATCTGCTTCTGTTTTGCATTTTCGATAATGAAAAACTAAGCCAGAGAACTTTGGAAGACACCTTTAACAGCAGTGGATTCAAAGCATTGTTCGGATTGGGAGAAGATGAGAAAGTACGCAGGAGTTCTATCTCTGAGCGTCTTTCAAAGATCGATTCCGGTTATTTCAAAGAAATCTACGAGCAGATGTATGGAAGGTTCTCTGAACTTTATAATAAATCTGAAATCGAAAAATACAACCTAATCCGTGTTGATAGTACTATTGTCGCTGATGCCTGCTCGAAACTAAAAGAAGGGATCGACCAGAGAAGAGGAAAGAAACTGGTTAAATTCAGTTTTTCCTTTGATGGGATTTTTCCGTGCGGTGTTGAAGTATTCACAGGGCAAAAATATTCCTCGGAAGATTCTGCACTTCCCGAGGCAATTCTCAGGCAAGTAAAAAAAGAGGAACATCACGGTAATATGTATGTTATAGATAGGGGCTTGCAATCCACGCGAACTATGGTGAAATTTGAAGCAGAGGCTGTAAAATTCATCATCCGCTCGAAAGAAAACAGGAAATTTGAAGAGATCGAATCTTTCGTTCAAAGAGGAAAACCCTTAAAATGGGATGATTGGAAAGTCATAAAAGACAGCAGGGTAAAACTTTACACAGGAAAGCCGATCTTGAATAAACGCGGAAATGTACATCTTCGGCAGGAAAAAGTGGAAACCGAATTTCGTTTGCTGATCATCAAAAATGAGAAGACTCAGAAAGAGTTTTGGTTTCTGACAAACGAATTTGACCTGTCTGCCAAGGAAATTGCAGATTATTATAGAAAACGATGGGACATTGAAGTATTCTTCAGGTTCTTAAAGCAAGAACTCAACCTAAGCCATTTGGTATCAATGAATAAAAACGGAATTGAAGTCATGGTTTATATGACCATGATTGCCTCCATGCTACTCTTGATCTATAAAAAAGTAAACAATTTAGGATACAAAACCGCCAAAAGACGCATTGCGATGGAACTTCGCGAAATGATTACAGCAATATTAATCGTATTTGCAGGCGGAGATCCAGATAAAGTGTTTAAAACTTAAAATAAAAATGGTCGGAATTTCTTCCGACCATGACTACTCTAGTAGCGGCTTTTTTTATTACATTAATTTTTCAACAGCATCTTTCGAAAGAGGTTTTTCTAGAAATGCAATCACTTGAGAATAAAGTTTTGCTCTTTGCTGGTCTTCGGGGTCGACACTCGAACTCAATAATACAATTTTTACCGATTGCAAGATGTCATCTGCACCCATTTGCTGAACTATATCCCATCCGTCGTACAATGGCATGTTCAAATCAAGAAAAACAAATTGCTTTTTCTTACCGGATGTCAAAGACGATCTTAAGACTTGCAAGGCTTCAATTCCATCGGTGAAGGTTTGGACCTTAATATTCGGAATTTTCTTAAGCACCAAGCCTGCTACTATAAGCGCAATTGGATCGTCATCAATAACAGTAACGTATTTTTCCATCACAGTTTTCTTTGAAAATCTATCATAAAAGTAGTACCGCAGCCCACGGATGAGGCAATTTCAATACGCCCGCCCATGCTTTCTACCTGCGATTTCACCAAATACAAGCCGAGGCCTTTACTGTCGGGTAAATTATGGAAACGCTGATACAAGCCAAAAACTTTTGAACCGTGTTTTTCTAAATCGATTCCCAAACCGTTGTCGGCAAAACTCAAACGGTCGAATTGCTCTTCTCGCTGCAGCGAAATCACAATTTTCAACGGTCGTTTCTTATTTCGATACTTTACTGCGTTGGTTAACAAATTGAGTAAGATGCTCTCAAAATACGCACGATTCACATAAAGTTCGACTTCCGGTTCGAAGTTAAGCTCCATATTCACTTCTGAGATATTGATCAGGTTGTCAATTTGCATTTTAACCCTATTCAATGACTCGAGTGGATCGATAAGCTGTTTTTCAATCGACGGATTGTCGCGAATAATTACCACTTTACCTAAATCATTAACGGTTTCTTGCAATAAATGCGTTGATTTTGAAAAGCCTTCAACGATCAATTTTACCGTTTCATTATCAATTTGCTCTTCCTCAAGAAGTTGAAGCAAGCCGATTAAATTCGAGATTGGTGCTCTTAAGTTGTGTGAAGTGATGTACGAGAACTGCCTCAAATCTTTGTTGTTTTGCGAAAGTTCTCTAATAAGCTGCTCGCGCTCTTTTTCTTGTTCTTTTTGCTTGCTTACGTCACGCTGAATGGAGATCCAATGTGTGTGTTCTCCTTCATTATCAAAGACAGGTACGAAAGAAAACCGAACCCAAAACCGCGCACCATCCTTACGGGCACTTTTCAGCTCCATTTCAGCAGTTTTCTTTTGTGCAATGGCAAGAACCAATTCGTCGAGTAAGGTTCGGTTCTCTTCCAAATCGTACAATTGATACGGGCTCATTTGTAGCAACTCCAATTCGTCGAAACCGGTCATGTTTGCAAAGGCCTTGTTAACGAAAACAATCTGTGGAATTGGAAATTTCGAATTGTCGGCATCGGTAATTAAAACCGAATCTAAGGTGTTGGTAATTACGGTTTCCAGTAATTTCAGACGGCGTTCTTCTTTCTTTAATCGAGTTACGTCTTGCATGGCACCGATCATACGCACCGGGCGTGCATCCGCACCAAATACCAGAAAACCTCGGTCGAGCACGTACCTGTAACTACCATCTTTGCACAGAAAACGATATTCTGCTTGCCAATTCTGACTCTTTTGTGCTAGAAAAGCATACAAATTCACAGAAATACGCATCGAATCTTGCGGATGAATTTTACTGAACCACCACGACGAGTTGTTTTCAATATCGTTTGGTTCATAACCGAAAATTTCGAAAATTCCCTTGTTCCACTCGAAATGATCGGTCGGGATATTCCAGTCCCAAATCGTGTCTGAGGTTGCTTTTGCTACAATGTCGTAGCGTTCATTTGCTTGCTTTATCGCTTTGGTACGCTCTTCAAGACTGCGTAATGTATCTCTGTTTCGCTGATCGTTTTTGATAATAAAATACCGTAAAACGAAAGCGGTTAGTATTATGAAAACTAAATCTCGAGCAATGTGAAGATACAGATGGTCAAAAGTATCCGAGGAAAAAGCAGCGTCCATAGTAACCACAGAAACTATCGCTACAAAGGCTGCAACCAAAACAAATACTACGGAAATTTTATTAGCATTGCTTTTCATTACTCAAATATATCGAATTAACCTACACTCTTGTAGAATAATTCTCATTAATTTAAAACATTCGTTAAAGAATTCGTTATGAAATTCACTTTTCAAACTAAGTTTTAGACAATTATATTTATCGCTAAATAAAGTGTACCTTTGCGCCGTCAAAATCAGACCACATGAGCGCTATTAGAAACATTGCAATTATTGCACACGTTGACCACGGTAAAACAACCCTAGTCGACAAAATTATGTTCCATTGTCAACTGTTCCGTGAAAACGAGAATACCGGCGATTTAATCCTCGATAACAACGACTTGGAACGCGAGCGCGGAATTACCATCACCTCTAAAAACGTTTCGGTAAATTATAAAGGAACTAAAATTAACATCATCGACACGCCTGGTCACGCCGATTTCGGTGGCGAAGTAGAGCGTGTCTTAAATATGGCCGATGGCGTTTGCTTACTCGTCGATGCTTTTGAAGGTCCGATGCCTCAAACCCGTTTCGTAC
>JAIXTU010000163.1 GCA_027483785.1 Flavobacterium sp. | reverse complement strand
CGGAAACGAACCGAGTCATCACATCATTTACCTTTATGCATTTACCGATATGCCAAAAGTCGGACAAAAGTACATCCATCAAGTGATGAACGAATTTCACAACAATACGCCCGACGGTATGATTGGCAACGACGATTGCGGACAAATGAGTGCTTGGTACATTTTATCAACGCTTGGATTTTATCCCGTAAATCCTGCAAGCGGAACGTTTGTTTTAGGCGCTCCGCAGGTAAAAGAAGCCAAAATAAAGCTTCAATCCGGTCGCGAATTTACAATCAAAGCAAAAGGTTTTACTAAGAATACGATTTACAGAAATAGCTGCTACTTGAATGGATCGCAAATTTTTGATAACCAGATTTCTCACAAACAAATTCAACAAGGCGGTACACTCGAATTCGAAATGCAAAAACAATGAAAAAAATAGTAATCATCATTTTTTTAGTTCAGTTTCTTTCCGCGAAAGCGCAACAATTAGAAAAATTTCAAAGCTTACCCTTTGGAAGCATTAAACCACAAGGTTGGTTACGCACGCAAATGCAAGCAGATATCGACGGTTTCGTTGGAAACCTCGATCAAATTGTGCCTGAACTGATCAACGATCCGATATACGGAAGCGAACGTTTAGGTAAAAATTCTAAAGCCAAAGATTTGGGCAATATGAAGGAAGGTGATGCAGCAGGCGACGATCAGTACAAATGGTGGAACAGCGAAACCCAATCGAATTGGTGGGACGGCTATTTGCGAAACGTCTTGCTGCTCGACGATGAAAAAGGCATAATCAAAGTACAGAACTACGTAAAACGTATCCTACAAACGCAAGATGCTGATGGCTATTTGGGAATTTACGACAAAGATCTGCGCTACCAATTTCAGTCGGAAAACGGCGAATTGTGGGCAAAAGCAACACTTTACCGCGGATTATTAGCCTATTACGAGTATTCTAACGATACCTCGGTTTTTAAAGCAGTCGAACGCGCCGTTGATAACGTGATGCAAGGATATCCGATCCACAATTCGAGTCCGTTTTTCTCAGGAACCGGCTTTAACGGCGGCGTTTCGCACGGACTCACATTTACCGATGTGCTCGAACGCCTGTTTTATCACACACAAAACGAGAAATACCGCGAATACGCTTTGTTTTTGTACCGCGATTTTTCCAATACTTTCCAAACCGAAGCCGATGCGCAATTAAAAAATGTTCTTAACGAAAGCTATTTGCTGCAATCGCACGGCGTGCATACTTTTGAACACATTCGCACTTTAATCATCGCCAAATACGCCGCGAAAGATGGCACATTGGATACCGCTTTAAATCGCTATTTGCAGAAAATTAAATCGGTGGTAACGGTTTCGGGTGGCGCGATTGGCGATGAATGGATTGCCCAACGCTCGGCCGACGCGTCGCATACCGGTTACGAATATTGTTCTTTGCAAGAATTGCTCGACAGTTATTGTTTGCTGTTGCAGAAAACGGGAAATGCCGCGCTTGGCGATGAGGTTGAAAACATTTTTTACAACGCAGCCCAAGGTTCCCGTCATCCCGAAAAGTCGTGCATTGCTTATTTGAAAACCGATAATTCGTTTGAAATGTTGGGAACAAAAAACGGTGAAGTTGAACCCGATCGAAAGCAAACGCGTTACAAGTATTCGGCTGCACATCAGGATGTTGCCGTTTGTTGCAATCCGAATGCCGGACGAATTTCACCCTACTTTATTCAAAACGCGTGGATGCGCGAAAACGAATCGACGTTTGTGGCTACTTTGCTAATGCCCAATGTTTTAGAGACAAATGCAAACGGTACGACCGTGAAAATTATCAATGAAACCAATTATCCGTACGATAATAAAATGAATTTCCGCATAACGTTAGGTGCGTCAAAAATGCTCACCATTAAAATTCGAAAACCAGCTTGGGCAACGCAAGTGCTTACAAAAGAGCGTTTTGTGTACGACGGCGATTACATCAAAATCGAACGAACCTTTAAAGAGCAAGACGCCGTTACACTCGAATTTAAAACGGATGTTCAGGTTAAAAAGAGTTCAAAAAACGAACATTATTTTGCGTATGGAGCTTTGTTATATGCAAAATCAATTGATAGTCAAGAAATTGCTGGTCGCACCTACTCGTCGACTTTCACAGATTTAACGTATCAGCCTACCGAAAATATTCAGTACCGTTTCATCGATAAGCATGAGGCGAAATACAAGAACAATGAAATGGTTGTTCGTTTGTTCAATACTCAATCCAAGCGTATTGAAAAGGTAACTTTAATTCCTTTTGGAAAAACAATTTTACGACAAGCAGCATTTACAGTTCAGAACTAAATTAATTTCGATGGCTTTTGTGCCACGCCTGCCCTTTTTTAAGTGAATCGGGTCGGGCAGGCCGCGCTTTTCGTTTCTAGTTGCCACACAAAAAGCGCTTTTTGCTAGGTCGTTTTTCCGGCTCTCGTTGTCGCCGTTAAACTCCCACAAAAAGTTGCTTTTTCTGCGGCAAGCTATCCACTTCAATCGCTCGTGGGAAATCGTTACCAGCGCCCGTTCCAAAAAACAGGTTTCGAAATTTTAAAAATGTCGAAAACAAAACTGTTACAGCGCTTCAAAGCCTCGCATCAATTTTAAAACGTATGTCTTAAATCGTTTATCTTTCGCAATTCATTCGTTTTTTACAGTAATAAAACATACTCCTAATAAATTTTTACTACGTTAGCATTCAGAAAATAAAAAACCATGAAAAAAATCACAACACTTGCTGCAGCTTGGATTTTAGGTCTCATGTTCTTGAACGGTGGCTTAAATAAATTCTTAGAATACATGCCCATGACCGAACAAATGAATCCTGAAATGCAAAAAGATTTTGCCGCATTTGTCGAAATTTCTTGGTTGATGCCCTTAGTCGGTATCGGCGAAATTCTCGGCGGTCTATTACTTCTTTTTCCTCGTTTTCGAGCATTAGGTGCAATCGTTTCGTTTCCAATTTTAATCGGAATCAATGCCTTCTGCGCAAGCGTTGAACCAAGCGGATTAGCACTCGCGATACCGCTGTTACTTATGGACATTTATATTTTAATCACCGACCGCGAGAAAATCAAATCGCTATTTTAAACTATGAGACTTCTTTTTCCTTTCAAAATAATTTTTGCAGTCAGTTTTCTTTTCCTCGGACAATTCAATTATGCGCAACTTGTATTGGCTGAAAACGAAGAAGCCATTTTGCGTTTCAAAGCTAAATCTGGTGAGGAAATTACACTGCTTAAAGATAAAACCGATTACTATTTGCAATTTCGTTTAGTGAATCCGCAGGGCGATAAGAACGAATTTCCCAAACCAAAACCAAATAGTTGGAAACAGTTTAAATATTCCCATCGAGTAGCTTTTTTAGGTAACGGAAAACAAATTGATGTTGAGTTGGTCCGATTTAAAATCGACGACGACCAGTACGTCATTTACGAACAACACGACCGCGGATCAGGTTCGACTACCGCTGGGCTGAGAATCACCAACAGCGAAACCAAGCAAGTAAAGCTTTATTCAGGTATTTCGAGTACTATTCAAGGCGATTTGAGTCGCGTTATTGAAGGCAATAACATCGAAGTAGTTGAACATTTAGATTAGTTTTTACTCTTTAAAAATGCTCTAGGTGATTTCGAATACTTTGACCGTGTTTAAAAAAGAAATTATTCTTTAAACGCAATCATCGATATTTCGACATCTACTCCTTTAGGTAATCCTTGCACAGCTACTGTTTCTCGAGCAGGCGCTACCGATTCGTCGAAGTACTTTTCGTAAACTGCATTCACCGTAGCAAAATCGTTCATGTCCGTCAGGAAAATACTCGTTTTTACTACATCCGAAAATTGAAAACCAGCAGCTTCTAAAACCGCTCGCAAGTTCTCCATGACCTGTTCTGTTTGCTCGGCCACATTCTTTATCTTCAAATGGCCAGTCGTTGGGTCTATCGCAATCTGTCCACTCGTATATAGCTGATTTCCAAATTGAACGGCTTGGTTGTATGGGCCAATGGGAGCAGGCGCATTAGCCGTGTAAATGATTTTTTTCATAATTATAAAAGTACGATTTTCTTGCTGAACGAACGAACAAATTAACGTCGTCCGCCTTCGGGCAAACTCTGACGTTCCCACTTAATATCACTCAACATACCGCTCTTGATTCCAATAAAGAATCCCCACGATTTGTAAATATCAATCGGAACCCACGGAAAATCCATGCGCCAACTCAACAAATCACGTTCAAATCGAAGTTGTGTATACGTAATACCTTTTTGAACAAAGTCGTAACCTGTCGACGCACCAATTTTCCACTTCGGCGTAAGCGTTAAATTGCCAGAAGCCATAATACTATTGCCTGTGATTTCGCCTTGCCTTCTATCGTTAGAATACGTAAGCGAATAGGCTAAAGTCAAATCCCACGGTATGTCAGCGGCGTATAATTCCAACGGTTTGGCATCTTCATCATCTTCATCAAACTGCGATTTCCGTCGGTCCCCAAAATCCGTCGCAGTTCCAAATAAATCGTCTTCTCGACCGCCGTTACGCTGGTTTTCTTCGCCCGCAGCATTGTTTTTCTTATTCCCGAAATTACTGTCAAACGAGTAATTCATGGTTACGTTAGCACTGGTAAGTCGGAACAACGATCCACCATTGTCGATATTGAATGTATTGATACGCCGTCCTGCCGCATTGATCGAATACGGATCGAGTGTAGCCGCAAGGTTCACGTTCATTTTCTCTTTGAACAACAATGTGCTTCCACTAACGCGTACCGGCGACCATCGCAGCGAATCGGCGCTAATATCGTAACCTGTTTGGAAATTCAAGTTGTTAAGCAACATGATTTTTTTATACTCTGTCTTGGTAGAATCTTTGTCGGTTACTTTTGCCTCGAAAGTGTTCGATAACTGAAAACCAAGCACATTGCTGTAATTTCTTTGCGGTGCACCATAAATACCGTTTTCAAAACGGGTGTATTCCTTTTGCATATTTCCGCTGGCATCGGTCGCGTAAGTATCGTAATACCGATCAAAACTTGGTGTATAGTTGTAAGAAACCGTCGGACGCATCACGTGGCGAATCGCTTTTAGCTTACCCTTATCTCCAAAATCATAAGTTCCATAAATCGTTGTACCAATACCTGTACTGAAGTTATAGGTTCTAAACGAATCAAATCCACCTACCTCGCGTTCAACTACTTGGTTCAAATCTTGATCAAATCGTCGGTTAATCGTCTTGATGTACCAAACCTCATTGTAGTTCACATTAAACGGAACACTGAAATACTTAAATAACTTTATATTCGTGTTAATCGGAATACTGTGGCGCATTCCAGCTTGGGCATCGCGGAACATTTCCGGCTTGAAAAATAATGAATCGGTAGTGTTTATGCGGTTTTCACCAAGAACATTGTATTGGAAATTGATGTTTTGGAAGAATCCTTTTTTAATTCCTTCTTTCGGAGCAAACGGAAACACACGGTCCATACTGGCATTGAAAGTAGGTAATGTCATGTTTATGACTTGCGACTGAGTATTCTGCGAATGCGTTGCCGACAAAGTGATGTTTACCTGCGGCTCCCAATTAAATGTTTTCGAGTACGATACCGACGACGCTAGCGTATTATTTAAACGAGATGCAGCCGCCATTTGATTAAATGAAGTTTGGAAAAACTGCGAGCTTCCCAAATTCACCGAAGCTGAAAATCGCGAATTCGGATTCGATTTTCCGTCTTGCGCATGACTCCATTGAATGTTGTAAAGAGTAGTTCTGCTATAATCTGGGAAACCACGTTCGCTAAAAACTTGGTTTTCATACCTAAAATTCACATTGCCACGGAACTTGTAACGCAAAGCATAATTTGTCTCGGCTCGAATTCCGTAACTGCCGTTTGTGAAATAATCACCAGTTAACTTCAAATCCAGATAATCGCTGATAGCAAAATAGTAACCACCGTTTTGCAGGGAATATCCGCGATTGTTCGTGTCGTTAAAAGTTGGGATTAACACACCCGACTGACTTTTAGTAGTCATTGGAAAAAAAGCAAAGGGCACGGCAATAGGCGTCGGTACGTCGGCAATATACATATTCGTAAACCCAACAACTACTTTCTTTTTAGGAACAAATTTTGCCTTTTGTGCCAAAAAGTAATATTCCGGATTGTCGATATCTTCGGAAGTAGTAAACTTCGTTCTCGATAAAAAGTAAACCGAATCGTTTTCTCGTTTAGCTATTTCGGAAATAAAATTTAGTTCTCCCTGTTGCGAACGCGAATTGTAAATAATTACCTTTTTAGTTTTGGTATTGAAACGAATCGAGTCGGGCTCAACAACATTGGTACCTTGTTTGAAGACAGGTCGCTGCGTTAATGTACCTGTTGAATCTTTAATTCTTCCCGCCGAAACTTCATTCGTTTCGTAATTCATTACAATTATTCCTGCAGTAAGTTCAACGTCTTGGTAGTACAATTCGGCTTCATCGTAAAGCGTTAACTGCTTTGTCTTCTGGTTCATTCGCTCGTAACCTTTTGCCTTTCGGCGAACGATGTCTTCTAAGACGGGTTTCTTGGGTTCAACACTACCTTTTTTTGATGTATCGCTGGTTGTGGTCGGTAGCGATACCTTCATAGTATTGTCTGGGGTACGTGAAACGTTAAGTGGTTTTGCAGGCAAATCCTGCGCCTGAACTTTTCCGCAACAGATTGTTAAAAACGTTGCTAAAAAAACGATATGAAGTAAGTTTGAACGCAAATGTATTAATACTACTTTTGTGAAAAGTGGCGCACTTTTTGGTGGGTCAAACTTACATATAATTTTTCAGCTATATAAGCCGGAAGTAATTTTAACGAAGCATTTAAATCCACAAAAAACAAGCCTGAAAGATGAACTTCAAACGCAAATCTTTACAATTCATTTCATTAAGTATACTTTTTTTTACGCAAGTTGTTTCAGCTCAGTCAAATACATTTAAAGTAGCTCTCGATGCAGGTCACGGTGGAAAAGACTTTGGTGCTTCGTATCACGGATATTTAGAGAAACGAATCGCCCTGGAAGTTGTACTTCGCGTTGGGAAAATTTTAGAAAAACAACCCGATATCGATGTGGTTTACACACGTAAAACCGACGTTTTTATCGAACTTATGGAACGTGCAAACATCGCCAATCGCGCCGATGCAAACATTTTTGTCTCCATTCACTGCAACGCAAACGCAAACCTCTCTGCCGATGGAACCGAAACCTATGTAATGGGTATGGCCAAAAATGCAAGTAACCTGGAAGCAGCGAAACGCGAAAACGCCGTAATTACTATGGAGAAAGACTATAAAATTAAATACGAAGGATTTG
>JAIXTU010000003.1 GCA_027483785.1 Flavobacterium sp. | reverse complement strand
TGCTGCTTTGAGTGCGTTTTTATTGAATGCACCAATTCCGTTGTTTTCACTGAAATTTAAGTCGTTTCGTTTGTCTAGAATGAAGTTCCAGCTGGTTTTAGTATTATTTTCGGTAATAAGTTTGGTTGTTCTTCAAGTTGCGGCTGTACCTCTGATTATTTTTCTGTACGTAGTTTTGTCAATGCTAAAAAATGCCACGGAACGTAAATCCCAGAAAACGAGCGCCTAGGCGAAAATCGAATCCGAAAAATCAGCTTCGCAATCGAATTTTTCTCATATTACTACTGTGTGGAACTCTTGCGCTTTTAATTGTATGGAATAAAGCCACGTTGTTGCGGTATTTAGGCTTTGTAACAGATCGTTACGAACAACGAGCCAGCAACGCAACGAACACCAAACAGCGTACCAAAGAAGTATTTACGAGTTTTCCGAAGAGTACATTTGGTATCGATGTCTCCGAGTATCAAGGTCGGATTCGTTGGCAGGAAGTTGACTCTGCGTATGGAAAGCCCATCGAGTTTGTGGTATTGCGCGCCACAGCTGGAACTAATTATGTCGACAAACAATTTAAAAGCAACTGGAAAGCTGTTCGCAAATTAGCTGTTATTCGAGGCGCTTATCATTATTTTCGTCCGGACGAGAATTCTTCTGCGCAAGCGGAAAACTTCATAAAAACCGTGCAGCTAAAGCCCGGCGATTTACCTCCAATTTTAGATATCGAGCGCGTTTCTTCAGTACAAAGCTTGCATAATCTGCGTAAAGGTTTGCGCAATTGGCTGAGCCTTGTGGAAGCGCATTACGGCGTTAAACCAATTATTTATTCGGGAAAGAAATTTAAAGAAGCGTTTTTACAAGAAGAATTTTCTGGATATCGTTTTTGGATTGCCGCGTATACTGTTACACAAAGAGAATTTCCATCGCAGCAGCTTTTTTGGCAATTTTCTGAATCCGGATCAATTCCAGGCATCCGTGGATCGGTAGATTTGAATATTTACCGAGGTAATAGTGAGGCGTTAAACCGACTAACTATTGGGCGGTAAAGTCTAATTTTTTCTTGCGTAACTCGAAATTCTGACCAAGATATACGCGACGAACAACTTCGTCTTGTACCAATTCTTCAGGAACGCCTGCTTTTAAGATGCCGCCTTCAAACATCAGATAGGTTTTGTCGGTAATGGCAAGCGTTTCTTGAACATTGTGGTCGGTAATTAAAATTCCGATGTTTTTGTTTTTGAGTTGCGCTACGATTCGTTGAATATCTTCAACAGCAACAGGATCAACACCAGCGAAAGGTTCGTCTAGAAGAATAAATTTCGGATCGGTAGCCAAGCAACGTGCAATTTCAGTGCGTCGGCGTTCACCTCCAGAGAGTAAATCGCCGCGATTGGTACGTATGTGTTGCAGCGAAAATTCGTCTAAAAGCGACTCCATTTTCGCAACTTGCTGTTCTTTTGTGAGATTCGTAAGTTGTAAAACGCTTAAAATATTGTCTTCAATACTCAATTTACGGAAAACAGATGCTTCTTGCGCTAAATACCCAATACCTTGCTGCGCTCGTTTGTACATCGGGTAATCGGTAATTTCTAAGTCGTCGAGATAGATGTTGCCTGCGTTGGGCTTCACCAAACCAACAATCATGTAAAATGAGGTTGTTTTTCCAGCACCATTAGGGCCGAGTAATCCGACGATTTCACCCTGATTTACTTCCACTGAAACGCCTTTTACGACGCTTCTTCCTTTATAGGTTTTAACTAAATTATCTGCGCGTAAAATCATTTTTATTGGCTTGATTGTTCTTCTAAAGCTTCCCAAAACTCGTATGCTCGGCGCAAATGCGGAATTACTATGGTTCCGCCAACAAGAGTAGCAATTCCCATGGCTTCCATCATTTCTTCTTTGGTAACGCCGTGTTTGTAGCTGGTTTCCAAGTGGTATTTAACGCAATCGTCGCAACGCAAAACAGTCGACGCTACCAAGCCCAAAAGCTCTTTTGTTTTCACGTCGAGTGCACCTTCTTGATAGGCATTGGTATCTAAATTGAAAATGCGTTTCACAACCTTGTTCGGGTCGGAAAGCAGTTTTTCATTCATTTTAGAACGGTATTCGTTAAATTCGGTTACTAGATTGCTCATTTTTCAAACGATTATTTACTACTACTTTAGCGATAAAAATACTGCATTCGTACAGCACCAGTATCGGAATACTTACCAATAATTGCGAGGTTACATCGGGCGGCGTAACGATTGCTGCGATAATCAATATAATTACGATTGCAAATCTTCGGTATTTTCTTAGAAATTCTGCCGTTACCAGACCGAGTTTGGCTAAGAAATAGATGATTACCGGCAGTTCAAAAACCAAGCCAGAGGCAATAAGCGAAGTTTTTACCATCGATATGTACGAATCAACGTTAAATTGGTTCACAATCGTATCGCTCACTACAAAAGTTGCGAAGAAATTTACCGATAACGGCACGACCAAGTAAAATCCGAACAAGACACCGAGGAAAAAAAGTAAAGAAGTAACGAATACAAATGCGATTGCCATTTTTCGTTCCTTCTCATATAATGCCGGCTTGATGAATTTCCAAATTTCAAAAAGGATGTACGGAAATCCGAGGATAAAACCCGCGGCAATGCACGTCCAAATGAAAATGGAAAATTGTCCGCCAACATTCGTATTTTGGATAATGAAACTAAAATCCTTTACACAGGTCGATTCGTCGTCGAGACCTAAGTACTTGGTGGTTTCACAAAAGAATTCATAGGTGATAAAATCGGGTCGTGTTGCAGCAAAGATGATATCAGCAAAGATAAAATCAATGAAGAAATACGCCACCACAGCACATATTAAAATGGCAACAGTGCTGCGAATCAACATCCAGCGAAGTGCTTCAAGATGATCTAAAAAAGTCATCTCTTTCATGCTTTTTTCAGCCATTATACTATTCCTTCTTTTAAAATATCGTGTAAATGAAGTACACCTTTATACTCATCGTTGTCAACTACGACAAGCTGTGTAATCGAAAAATCTTCCAAAATATTCAAAGCATCAACAACCATTGTGTTCGACGTGATGGTTTTTGGATGCACCGTCATAACATCTTTTGCCGTTAAACCACTAATACTGTCCGTTTTATTCAGCATTCTACGAATATCGCCATCGGTAATAATACCAACTACTTTACCTTGATCGACCACAGCTGCCACGCCTAAACGCTTTTCAGAAATTTCGAAAATAGTTGCTTTTATTGAAGTGTCTGGACTCACTTGCGGTTTAAGCGTATTGGCGAGCATATCTTTTACGCGAAGCAATAATTTCTTACCCAAAGCGCCGCCCGGATGATACTTGGCAAAATCTTCGGCAGTAAACTGCTTCATTTCCATTAAAGTCACCGCCAAAGCATCGCCCATAACCAGTTGGGCCGTCGTTGAGGACGTGGGTGCTAAATTAATTGGACAAGCCTCTTCGGTTACAGTTGTGTCGAGAACTAAATCGGATTGTTGCGCTAAAAATGAATGCGTATTGCCAGTCATTCCAATTAAGGTATTTCCAAAGCGTTTAATAATTGGCGCAAGTACTTTAATTTCCGGACTGTTGCCACTTTTGCTGATGCAAATAACAACATCGCCCGCTTGCACCATACCTAAATCGCCGTGAATGGCTTCGGAAGCATGAAGAAATAAGGAAGGCGTTCCGGTACTGTTTAAAGTAGCTACAATTTTTTGGGCAATGATGGCACTTTTTCCAATTCCGGTAACCACTAAACGACCTTTCATCGAAAGTATCGCTTCCACTGCCGAAACAAAATCGGGAGTTAATAAGTCTGCCAACTTTTCAATCGCCTTACTTTCAGATAAAATCGTTCGTTTGGCGGTATCAAGGATGTTTATTTGCGTCATGAAAAGTGTACTTGAGAAGTATTTGTAGATTCAGAGGAATGTTGTACTTTTAGTATTGCAAAATTAAGTAAAATCCCCTTTTTTATCGCATGAATAATAAGGAAATCGACATTCATAATGAGCTCAAGAAACACTTTGGTTTTGACAGCTTTAAAGGGCTTCAAGAACAGGTAATTCGGAGTATTCTCGCCAATCAAAATACTTTTGTTATAATGCCAACCGGCGGCGGTAAGTCGCTCTGCTACCAGCTTCCAGCGCTTGTTTTAGAAGGAACAGCTATCGTTGTTTCGCCGCTTATTGCCTTGATGAAAAATCAAGTCGATGCCATTCGAAGCCTTTCCGACAAGGAAGGAGTTGCTCATGTTTTAAACTCTTCGCTGAATAAAACGGAAATCAATCAGGTTAAAAAAGACATCACAAATGGTGTCACCAAACTTCTCTATGTTGCGCCCGAATCGCTTACAAAAGAGGAATATGTTCAGTTTTTACGATCTGTGCCCATTTCTTTTGTAGCCATAGACGAAGCGCACTGTATTTCAGAATGGGGGCACGACTTCCGTCCGGAATACCGCAATTTGCGACATATCATCAAACAATTGGGCGAAGTTCCCGTAATCGGGTTAACCGCAACCGCAACGCCAAAAGTTCAAGAAGATATCTTGAAAAATTTGGATATGATCGATGCAAAAACTTTTAAAGCGTCGTTTAACCGTCCGAATTTATTTTACGATGTACGTCCAAAAACCAAAAATGTCGAGGCGGATATCATTCGATTTATCCGTCAATACAAAGGAAAGTCGGGAATTATTTATTGCTTAAGTCGCAAAAAAGTAGAAGCCATCGCCCAAGTATTACAAGTTAACGGCATCAGCGCTGTGCCGTATCACGCCGGCCTCGATGCAAAAACGCGCGCCAAAAATCAAGATATGTTCCTCATGGAAGACGTAGATGTGGTTGTGGCTACCATTGCCTTTGGTATGGGAATCGATAAACCCGACGTTCGTTTTGTTATTCATCACGACATTCCTAAAAGTTTAGAAAGTTATTATCAAGAAACGGGTCGTGCAGGTCGCGACGGCGGCGAAGGCTACTGCTTGGCTTATTACTCCTATAAAGATGTCGAGAAACTCGAAAAGTTCATGTCGGGTAAACCCGTTGCCGAACAAGAAATCGGATTCGCATTATTACAGGAAGTAGTTGCTTACGCAGAAACCTCGATGTCGCGAAGAAAATTCCTACTACATTATTTTGGAGAAGAGTTCGACGGCGAAAACGGAGAAGGCGCCGATATGGACGACAACGTGCGCAATCCAAAATCGAAAGCAGAAGCGCAGGATCAAGTCGTAAAATTGTTGAAAGTGGTTCGCGATACCAAACACCTTTATAAAGCAAAAGAAGTCATTTATACTTTAATAGGTAAAGTAAACGCAGTCATAAAAGCGCATAGAACCGATTCCCAGACTTTTTTTGGTTCCGGTGAAAAACACGACGAGCGTTACTGGATGGCGTTAATCCGACAAGTTTTGGTAGAAGGTCTGCTTACAAAAGACATTGAAACCTACGGAATTTTAAAGGTTACCGAAAAAGGTTTGGATTACATCGATCATCCAACTTCGTTTATGATGTCGGAAGATCATGAATATGATGAAAATGAAGACGATTCTATAGTTACCGCAAGTAAATCTTCGGGAACTGCCGACGAAGCTTTGATGGCTATACTCCGCGATTTACGCAAGAAAGTGGCCAAGAAAGCGGGCGTTCCTCCGTTTGTGGTTTTCCAAGATCCATCGCTCGAAGATATGGCACTCAAATATCCAACCACGCTCGATGAACTGAGCAATGTGCACGGAGTAGGAGAGGGCAAAGCCAAAAAATACGGTAAAGAATTCGTGGAAATGATCAATCGCTACGTGGAAGACAACGATATCATTCGTCCGGACGATTTGGTGGTAAAATCTACCGGTGCAAATTCGGCTAACAAATTGTACATCATTCAAAACATCGATCGGAAACTGTCGCTCGACGATATCGCATCGGCCAAAGGCTTAACCATGGATGCCTTGCTGAAAGAAATGGAGCAAATTGTGTACGCCGGAACCAAACTAAATATCAAGTATTGGATCGACGATATTCTCGACGAAGATCAGCAAGAAGAAATTCACGAGTATTTTATGGAGTCGGAAACCGATCGCATTGAAGAGGCACTAAAAGAATTCGACGGCGAATACGATATTGATGAATTGCGATTGATGCGTATTAAATTTATCAGCGAAGTAGCGAACTAAGTTAACGTGAGTTCGACATAAAAACCTTTGTTAGATCGCTTGAAATGAAAGCTTTAGATT
>JAIXTU010000269.1 GCA_027483785.1 Flavobacterium sp. | reverse complement strand
GTGCTGCGGTATTCATTGGTCCGGAGGGCGATTTTACCCCAGAAGAAGTTGCCTTTGCACTCGATCACGGTTTTCAGGTAGCCAGTTTAGGAACAAACAGACTGCGCACCGAAACAGCAGGATTAGTAGCCGTTATGACGTTTAATTTGAAGCAATTACCATGAGGAAATTTATTTTCTTGAGTATTTTATTGGGTGCTGCTTTTTGCGCACGCGGACAAGAAATTGCGCTCCTGAAATACGGAGGTGGTGGCGATTGGTATGCTAACCCAACGTCGCTTCCTAACTTAATTAAGTTTTGTAATCTTAATATAGGAACTAAAATTGCTTCCAAACCCCAAACGGTCGAGCTTTCTAGTCCGGATTTATTTTCGTATCCGTTTATTCACGCAACAGGTCATGGTAATGTGGTTTTTTCCGACGCCGAAATTGAGAACTTGAGAAAATACCTTGAAGGTGGCGGTTTCGTTCATTTTGATGACAACTATGGTATGAGCCAGTATTTGCCACAACAAATTAAAAAAGCTTTTCCGCAAACACCTTTGGTGGAACTTCCGGCTGCTCATCCTATTTTTCAAAAACCTTTCGCTTTTCCTGCCGGCTTGCCAAAAATTCACGAACACGACGGAAAAGCGCCAAAAGCTTTCGGCTTATTTATTAATAATCGACTTGCATTCTTATTCACCACCGAGACCGATTTGGGCGACGGTTGGGAAAATCAAGAAGTGCATAACGATCCGAAAGAAGTTCGCGAAAAAGCGCTAAAAATGGGGGCTAATATTATTCACTACGTTTTCAATTACTAATATGACAGCCAAAGAAGTCAGCAACGGATTACTCAGAGCGATTTTCATACTTGCGGGAATCGTAGCTGCATATTATTTCTTGTCGGCCATAAGTTCTGTTTTAATGTATCTTATTACTGCGCTGGTTCTTACGCTCATTGGCCGACCTCTATTGCGTTTTTTCAAGAATAAATTCAAATTCTCAAACAATGCTGCAGTAATAGCCGTATTGTTTATCTACGTTAGTTTTATTGTTGGTTTCATTGCACTCTTGGTGCCGCTAATTATCGAACAAGGAAATCATTTAGCTGTATTGAACATTGCCGATATCGAGAAAAATGTAGTTTCTTTGAAGAACGATTTGGTTACCTTTTTAGAAGAGCACCATATAAATGCAGCCGATGAGGTGGCAAAATTCAATCCGGCTAATGTTATTGATTTCAATTTTATTCCAAATATTCTTAACAACTTATTGGGCGCCTTAGGAAATATTGGTATGGCAATTGGTAGCACGCTTTTTATCACGTTCTTCTTTTTAAAAGATAAGCAGCAAATTACGTTTAATATTCAGCGATTGATACCAAAAGATCAGCGTGAGCGCACAGCAAATTCAATCGAATCGATCAATGAAATGCTCAGTAGTTATTTCGTTGCCTTATTGCTTCAGTTAGGAATTGTGTTCGTTTTGTACTTTATTGTGTTGATAATTTTTGGAGTTCCGAACGCATTAGTAATCGCTTTTATTTGTGCAATACTGAATATTATTCCGTACATCGGACCATTAATTGCTTCATTTTTAGCAGCCTTGTTAACCATGATGAGTCATTTGGGACAAGATTTTCAGAGCGAAATTCTTCCGACTACAATTTATATTCTTATCGGATTTTGGATTGTTCAGCTGATTGATAACAACGTGTCGCAACCGCTAATTTTCTCAAAAAGCACGAACTCTCATCCGTTGGAGATATTTTTAGTTATTTTGATTGCCGGATTTTTAGGAGGCGTTTTACTCATGATTGCGGCGGTTCCGCTCTACACCA
The DNA here is from genome assembly GCA_027483785.1 of Flavobacterium sp. Taxonomy (GTDB): domain Bacteria; phylum Bacteroidota; class Bacteroidia; order Flavobacteriales; family Flavobacteriaceae; genus Flavobacterium. The sequence continues at coordinate 3,227 of JAIXTU010000269.1, read as the reverse complement.
TGTTAAAAATTATCGCTAAGGAGTTTTTTCCAAACAATAAATTTGTTCAAATTCTCACACAAAATATGTGATGACTGAGCAGTTGACCCAAGAAATACGTACGTTTATTTTTGAGAATCGTTTTTCCGATTTAGGCAAACTGAGTTTGTCGAAATTTCCCTTTGATGAAGAAAATAAGCATTTTATATTTCAGCAAATTGCTTCGCGACAAAAAGCAGCAAAAAAGTTGCCCACCTACGTAAACAATCCGCTTGTGGTGTTCCCATCGGCGGTTTCTGTCGAACAAACTTCTTCGGAAGCAACAGCAAGTTTTAAAGCAAGGTTGGTTTCGGGCGACTCGCTGCTAGATGTGACAGGTGGTCTAGGAATCGATAGTTTGTATTTTTCAAAGCATGTTAAACAAGTAACGCATTGCGAACTTAGCGAAGCATTATCGATTTTTGCGGCACATAATTTCAAGGTTTTAGGAGCAAACAATATTAGCTGCGAACACATTAATGGATTGGCACATTTGTTCAATAACGACAAGCAATACGATTGGATTTACATTGATCCGGCGCGTCGGGATAAAGCAAACCAAAAGGTCTTTAATTTATCGGAATGCGAACCAGATGTGACGCTTGTTCAAGATGATATCTTTAGCCGTACCAGAAATGTTTTAGTGAAAACATCGCCGATGCTGGATATTGCTGCTGGTTTAAGAGATTTTAAAAACGTAGCGGAAATTTATATCGTTGCGGTTAAGAATGAAGTCAAAGAATTGTTGTGGATTTTAAATTCAGTTGCGCCAGAATCACCGCAGATTTTTGCCGTTAATTTATCTTCCGACGGAACATCTTTAGAAAAAATTGAAACCAATACCGATTTTGTACGCTTAGCCGAAAATTTAAATGGCTATTTATATGAACCCAATGCAGCGCTAATGAAGTCGGGAGCGGTAAATTACTTGAGTAAGAAATACGAAGTTGCAAAACTGGCGGAGTTTTCTCATTTGTTTGTTTCTGAGGAATTACGCGACTTTCCCGGTAGACGTTTTAAGATACAAGAGGTTTTTCCGTACCAAAAAAAGTATTATTATCATTGGCAGTCTAAGAAAATGAACATCAGTACACGAAACTTCTTTGAAACTCCAGAAGCGCTTCGAAAAAAGTTTAAAATTAAAGATGGGGGCGACGTCTACACCTTTTTTACCACTTCCTTAGCCTATGGGAAAGTGGTTATTCTATGTGAAAAAGTATGAAAGTATTAGTAACGATTATTGGCTTTTTTTGTTTCTCCGTTGTTTTCGGTCAAACCGATTGTAAGTGGGATATTAACGTAACCGACAGTCTTGGTACCTATCGCGAGGCGAAATCGTATCTCGTACACGAACGTATCTTCGACGGTAAGCAAACTTTTCTTTCTTTCAAGTTGTTGCAGTCGAATGGCACGCCCATTTTGCGTTACGAGCTGATAGAAAAGACAAAAGATTTCAGCAAGGCCGTTTGTTTCGATGCATCAAGCAAAATATACCTCCAATTACAAAACGGTAAGATTGTAACATTGCACTACGCCAGTTCCGATATGTGTAGTAATTTGGTTCAAACGGGTACGGCAGAATCGGCACGTATTTTAGCAGCCGATTTTCTATTCACCAAGGGAAGTATCGAATTGTTGCGAGAATCGCCTGTGATTTTAATGCGGGTGAAATACACCACAGAAACCACCGACATCATATTAAAAAAGCAATTAAAATCAGAACTTACAGGAAACGAAACTTCACCCGAGAGCTTTTTTAGTTTACATCTACCTTGTTTAGATCTTCCTTAGTCGAGCACAGATTTTCATTTGAGATACTAAATTTCCGCGATTTTCCGTAATTGTAGTGCCACCATTCACTGGGAAGCGGCTTAAAACCTGCGGATTTCATAATGTTGAGTAACTTCTTACGATTCGATTTTTGGATTTCAGTTAGGTTTTCATAAGCATGTGCAGCTTCAGCACCAAAAAAATCGAAAGCAGTTCCCATATCGAGTTCAACTCCGTTTTCGTCGATAAGCGTTAAATCAACAGCAGCACCGCGATTGTGAATCGAACCTTTTTTGGGATCGGCTACATAATCTGGATTCGAAACCAAAGCAAACATACGTTCTTGAACTGCTAATGGCCGATAACAATCGAACAATTTTAAACGAAGCTTGTATTTCTTCCATGCTTTGGTAGCCGCTTTTTTTTTTTTTTTTTCTGCTTCTTCGCGTAAAAAACAAGTGTTACAATCGTAAACGGCGGCTTTCAGAAAATTGTCGGATGTAGCGTATTTTAAATCGAACACGAGCTTGTTTTCAGAGGAAGTTACTGCAACAAAAGAAGAATCAGATTGGCTGTAAGCACTTGCCGTTAAGAAAAGGACGCAGATTGCAAATCGGAATTTTAAAAAAAACATTAATTTTAGATTTACTTATAACGAAAGTTAACTAATTAAATTCATTAAACATGAGAAACCAAATTTTTATGAGTTTGCTAGCGGTACTATTTGCAGTAGGCGTACAAGCTCAAGACAAAACTTTAAAGCAAAAAGCAACAGAAGCTAAGGCAAAAACGGAAGCTAAAGCTAAAGCAGATGGGAAAGCAGCTATAGCTAAAGCAAAGGTAGCAAAAGGAGAAGCTGTCAAAGCAAAGAAATCAAGTGAAGCCGACTCAAAGAAAGCAGCAGCTAAGGCAACATTAGCCACAACTGAAAAAGAAAAAGCAACAAAGGAGAGAATAAAGGCCGAAGGGAAGAAGTTAAAGGCTGAAGGTGCTAAAGAGAAGAAAGCAGCGGCTGATAAAGTTTCGGGAACTTATAACGGTAAGAAGGTATATACCGGACCACGAGGAGGCAAATACTACATCAACAGCAACGGAAACAAGACGTACATTTCGCCGGAAGGAAAATAGTTGAAGTGTTGAGAGTCAAATTCTTGGGAGCATTGATGTAGAAAAACAGCAAGTTTTCGGGAAAAAAGATGTCGATAAGTTTGCAAATTATGTGTGAAAGCTTACATTTGCAACCGCTTAAAAACAGAAATGTTTACGAGCAATGGAGAGTTGCCTGAGAGGCCGAAAGGACATGTTTGCTAAACATGCGTACTGGAAACGGTACCAAGGGTTCGAATCCCTTACTCTCCGCTCTCGGGGTGTAGCGTAGCCCGGTTATCGCGCCTGCTTTGGGAGCAGGAGGCCGCAGGTTCGAATCCTGCCACCCCGAC
>JAIXTU010000102.1 GCA_027483785.1 Flavobacterium sp. | reverse complement strand
GAATTAAACCCTAAATTTGCACTTTCAAAATTTGCTATGATCGATCAGATAAAAGCCTACATCCAAGAAGTAGAAGCGTTTCAAACTACCAACAAAAACGAACTCGAACAATTTCGAATCAAGTTTATTGGCTCAAAAGGTATTTTGAAAGACTTATTTGCTGCCTTTAAAACCGTTCCAAACGAAGAAAAGAAAGCATTTGGCCAATTGATAAATCAGTTGAAAAATGCTGCCGAAGAAAAAGTAGCACATGTTTCAGCAACATTGGAAGCAGCTACACTTTCGGCGCCAACATTAAACGACCTCACTCGCCCAGGCGAAGCTTTTACTTTAGGTGCACGACATCCGATTTCGATCGTGAAAAGTCAGATTTTGGACGTATTCGCATCCATCGGATTTAATGTTTCCGACGGACCCGAAATCGAAGACGATTGGCATAATTTTACAGCACTAAACTTGCCCGAGTACCACCCGGCACGCGACATGCAAGACACGTTTTTCATACAAACCAATCCGGATATCTTGTTGCGTACCCATACCTCGAGTGTACAGGTGCGTTACATGGAAGCAAATAAACCGCCAATTCGTACCATTTCTCCCGGACGCGTGTTCCGCAATGAAGCTATTTCTTCGCGTTCGCACTGTATTTTCCACCAAGTAGAAGGTTTGTACATCGATAAAGACGTTTCGTTTGCCGACTTGAAGCAAACCCTACTCTACTTCACCAAAGAAATGTTCGGTAAGTCGAAAATTCGTTTGCGCCCATCGTACTTCCCGTTCACCGAACCAAGTGCAGAAGTTGATATTTATTGGGGACTAAAAACCGAAACCGATTACCGAATCACCAAAGGAACCGGCTGGCTTGAAATTATGGGCTGCGGTATGGTTGATCCCAACGTTTTGAAAAACTGCAACATCAATCCCGACGAATTTAACGGCTTTGCCTTCGGAATGGGTATCGAGCGCATTGCCATGCTGCTGTATCAAATTGGCGACATTCGCATGTTTTACGAAAACGACGTTCGTTTCTTAAACCAATTTAGCAGCGCCATTTAATCGCTAAAAACGATGCTAAAAGACTATCAAATTCCGGAAGTAAAAAACGTATTCTTCGCTGCCGTACAAGAATGGAGCGACGATTTTATGGCCGATATTTGGTACATCTATTTGATTAACGACAGTGATTTCGACATCGATAGCGTCATGGTTGTTTCAAAAGCCTTCGGAACGATAGACGGCGAAATGAAAAAAACCTCGCTCTTACGCCACGCTTTCATGCAAGTTCCCGCGGTTAGCGCCATAAAAGTCGAGCTCTTAGAAAACAGCCTCATCCAACTCAACAACGAGTTTATGCTCACCTACTTTATCGGAAACACGCTGTACGACAAAAAATTTACCTTCAAAGCCAACAGCGTTAGCACAACAAACACCGAAGAAGTGCCAATTTTATTCAAACCAGGCGTTATTGTAAAATAATAAAAATATTGCTTTCTATTCGCAATTTACTTCAAATTATTATTAAGCCAATAAAATTACTAAACGAAATAGCCTCCTTCATCCCAATTTTTATTGTCCTTATACCATTGCAAAAGATCACCCATAAATCTAAAAGAAATTGCCAAGGATGTAGCTTGCATAAAATTAACTTGACCGTTCTTACTTCGAACGTTAACTAATCTTTTGTAAATAGGTTGCTTACCAACCTTTAAAAATGTTGTCATTGATTCACCAACATCTACCCGAGTATTTGGTATAATCAAATCTCTATTTAACAATTTCTCAATAATGAAATCAAGGGAAACAGAAGGCAAATCAGACATAAATACAAATTAATAAGCAATCTGTAAAACTTCGACAAACTGATCACCTGTCTGCATTATTTGATCTAGAACAACGTTAGAGCTCTGAATTTGAAAAGACATCCTTACCTTATCGACGTCTACTGCACTTTGCACCCAGCCTATTTTAGACAGTTCAGCCTCTAACCCATGACCAAACTTTTCACAGTTGATACAAAATGCTTGAATTAGCTCTTGGATCGCAGTTACCGTATCACTATCCTCAAATGCAAACGTCTTAAGGCCAAGCAAGGGCAAATTAATACTTATAGATTCATCATCTAATGACTTATCCCAAATAGGCATTTGAATAGCGACAGATTTTAACTGCCCACTTTTTCGCACGATATCGATATTTGCCTCGTTGATTTTCATAAGTAATTAAAAAAAAATTAAATCAAATTGTGTTACAAAATTAAAAAATTAAAAATTATTTGTTATACGCTCAACGAATATATTTCGATGGTTTGCAGTAACTTCCAAAATAAATTTCACTATAGCTAATTATTACTTATTCTTTGGGCGTTACCGCTCCTGTTTTCCACACTCCGCGAGGCTACGCGCGCAAAACAGTCGCGGTCGGGCTTTCCGCTTTAAGTTTTTTGTGGCTTAAATGCCACCACAAAAAAGCTTTCCGCTGTAATCCCTAACGCGGAAAAACGTAACAAACGATCCGAGTTCAAACATAATTCGTCGTGAAAAGTCGCGAAACGTAAACAGAAAATCAAACACAACTAAATACCTTTGCAAAAAAAATTCTCCATGCATTTTCTTTCGGAAGATTTAGAAGATTACATCGCAGCACATTCGCAAGCCGAACCGCCTTTGCTTAAGCAATTAGCAAAAGAAACCTATCAAAAAGTACTCATTCCGCGTATGCTTAGCGGACATTTTCAAGGTCGGGTTTTATCGATGATTTCTAAACTAGTACGCCCAAAACGCATACTCGAAATTGGCACCTATACCGGATACGCTACGCTGGCACTTTGCGAAGGTTTGCAAAACGAGGGCGCGGTACATACCATCGACATCAAAGAAGAATTACAGCCGTTTCAACGCAAGTTTTTCGACCTGTCGCCGTACGGCAATCAAATTACACAGCACCTCGGCGAAGCCATTCACATTATTCCTACGTTAAAACCCGGCTTTGATTTGGTATTTATCGACGCCGACAAAGAAAATTACATCCAGTATTTCGACCTGATTGTGCCTATGATAAACCGCGGCGGCATTATTTTATCGGACAACGTGCTTTGGAGCGGAAAAGTCGTAGAACCGCTCGTTCCCGGCGATGTGAGCACCGAAGTTTTGCTGGAATACAACAAAAAAGTAAATACCGATCCACGCGTAGAAACCGTTCTGCTGCCAATTCGCGACGGACTCACACTAACGCGAGTGCTTTAAACTACTGTTGATTTCAAGAATATACTGCCGTAACGGGCACAAACAAACCGATGTAGCGCTAAAGCCAACGTACCCGACAATATTCCGAAGAGATACCCGCAAAGAATGTCGCCCGGAAAATGCAAACCCAAGTAAATGCGGCTGTACGCAAATAGTAACGGCCAAAGAAATAACAAGAAAGCATAACGGTAATACTTCCGCAACAGCGCAAAAATAAATACTGCCGATGCCATCGAATTGGAGGCGTGTCCGCTGAAAAATGAAAAAGATTTACTGCTTTTTACTTCACGCATGAATCCTTCCAAAGTCGGATCGCTGCACGGACGCAATCGCATAAAAGTGTTTTTAACTAAATTGGTAGTTTGATCCGTAAAAACGAGCATTACGGCAATACACAATACAATTACGAGCAGGTGTTTCCAACCGTAATTTTTCACTAAAAGATAAAAAAGCAATAAGAAAAAGGGAATCCAATTGAATTGCTTGGTGATAAAAAGCCAAAAACCGTCCCAGCTTTCGGAACCAAGATTATTCAAATACAAAAAAACAGAATGATCGAGCTCTGTAAGATATTCCAACATTAACGCTGCCGTTTAACGGTTCCTTCTAATTCTTGAATACTGGCCTTAGCTGCATCAATTTCCCGATTCACATCACCAATCAAAGGCGCATCCGGATTGTCGAGCACTTGCGTGATTTCGTTCGGATCAAAACCTTTCTTCAACTTATCCAACTCCTCGCTCAATCCGCCGGTTAACGATTGCTTGTTAATTCCGTGCTCGTCGGCATTTTTCGTGATCTCGAACTTAAGCTCATTGGTGGCGTTTTTGAGCTGCGCCATACCTTTTCCGAGTTGGCGCGCTACTTCGGGAATGTTCTTTGAACCAAATAACATGATGGCTATTAGAACGATAAAAATCATTTCACCACCGCCTATTCCAAACATAGCTAGATTCTTTTAGATTACAAATTTACGCACGTTCCGCGAAATTCAGCTTTAATTATTTCCCAAAAACACCCGAATCTGTCGATTTTGGCCAAGAGTTGTTGCTAACATCCACATCTGCCGTTTCCAACTTCGGATCAACCTTCACACTTTTCAACAACTTTTCGGTTGCAAACACTCTGCTCACCTCAGCGTCGTTAAAACGCCAAATTTGTGCTGGAAAACGATGCATTTCCGTTGTGCCGTCTTCAAAAGTTAGTTCTACCAACAACGGCATTACCAATCCACCTGGCTTATCAAACGTAATTTCATAAAAATACTTCGGACTCTTCAACTTCGCACGTTCCTCTTCGCTAAACTTCGACTTCAAAAACTCATCTAAGTTCTTTACATCCTCAATTTTTAGCGGCTTGTTGAGTTCTGTTTTAAAATCTTCGCTCGTTTCAGACAACATATAAACCAACGGACCCGAATTTGCCAATCGACGACGGCGACCTACCGGTGGTGCCTTGAAATTCTTAGGCGCATCATTACTCACAAAATAACGCGTTACTTGTTTCACACCAATATCAACATAATCGGTAGTATAAAACCAACCGCGCCAAAACCAATCTAAATCCACCGCCGATGCGTCTTCCATCGTACGGAAAAAATCTTCTGGAGTTGGGTGTTTAAACTTCCAGCGATTGGCGTAGGTTTTAAACGCATGATCAAACAATTCGCGTCCCATCACAGTTTCGCGAAGAATATTCAAGGCCGTTGCTGGCTTGCCGTAAGCGTTATTTCCAAACTGGCGAATGCTCTCCGAATTGGTCATAATCGGTTCTAAACCGGTTTGTGCACCGCCCATATATGGAGCAATTAAACGAGCTGGACCGCGATCAACCGGAAACGTTGCTTCCCATTCAATCTCTGTTAAATACTCCAAAAAGGTATTCAAGCCTTCGTCCATCCATGTCCACTGACGCTCATCTGAATTCACAATCATCGGAAAATAATTGTGACCTACTTCGTGAATGATTACCCCGAGCATGCCGTATTTTACACGATCGGAATACGTTCCGTCAGCTTCCGGACGACCGAAATTCCAGCAAATCATCGGATATTCCATACCTTGATCTTGCGCATTGATTGAAATCGCTTTTGGATACGGATAATCGAACGTATATTTAGAATATGTCTTTAATGTATGTGCAACGATTCGGGTAGAAAATTCGCCCCAAAGCGGATTTCCTTCCTTCGGATACAACGAAATAGCCATCACAGTACTGTTTTCTAATTTCACAGCCATGGCATCGTAAATGAATTTTCGCGACGTTGAAATACCGAAATCGCGTACGTTGGTAGCTTTAAAGCGCCACGTTT
>JAIXTU010000160.1 GCA_027483785.1 Flavobacterium sp. | reverse complement strand
TTTAATTGAATTAGATGATAGCGTATAATAACCAATTACTCTCTTCTCATTAACATCATTTAATACATAGCAAGCCGACAAATCTCTGTTTACATCCTGTTTTGCTTGAGTTTGTATGTAATTATCTAATGATGCATGCCCGCAACTAAAATCACTCTTTATATGGTGCTTATTTAATAGTTCTATTTTTAAGCTCATTTGCCTCTAAAAATTTTGAGTGATTTAATTGAGCTTTCTTAAGTTTATCGTTTGGCTTTGGCGGGTTCAAAATCGCATTTAAAAATATTCTTTTATCTTCTAAAGTATTTAAAACTGTATTATTCTCATTAATAATTTTATGAGCTTCTGTATTTATACAGTAAACAATAAATTCTGTTAGATTTTTAAAGCCACGCAATGCCGAAGCATGCTTAATCAACTCCTTTTGTTCCTTGCTAATACGAACATCTATTCGGTCATTAATTAATGTTGACATAATTATAATACTATTTAAGATTTAATTTAGCTTTTGAATTTTTTATGTTTTGACGGAGCTTTTGAGTTTTTATGTTTTGATATAGCTTTTGAGTTTTCTATGTTTTGATGTAGCTTTCAGTTAAATTTATTTCCTCATGCTGTATTAGCTATGTAAATGTACGCTAAAAATACGTACGATAAACATAATTGTATAGAAAATAAAAAAATTTGCTATCGCATAACACCAGTAGCTGTTGCACAACAACAACCCAACACCCAATATCTCAAAATCATTCCAGAAACAAACTTCAAATAAGCAATTTTAAGCCATTCTTATTGCGCTTTGCTTTCTCGAAACGCTAAAATTCAAAAGGCCAGAAAATGCTACTTTTAGTCTCGTAAAACGCATTTTTTAAAAAAAGTAGAAATTAAATTGTCCAAAAATACTGCAAAGGCATAAAGATTTATGTGTATTTTTAACCAATAGCTATCGGTTGTGCACGTGTGTGCCTTTAGCGGAACATGCATACGGGTTTTGCAAAAGTGTCGGTTCAGTGCTATGCAGGCACATTTGTGGTTAATCATCCCTAAAGCTTCCGGGATGGCCCTCCGCATTAACAGTTGTGGTGAAAACAGCCACCTGCGCCGCTCCCCAAACCATAGCAATAAGGCAAAGAGACAACTTAATAAATCAAAAATCAAAAAATGAAAAAAATAATTTGCTTTTTAATATTTGTAGGGTTAACCAATGGTTTATTGGCTCAAAAAGGCAAACAAGTTTTTGTATCGACGGATATAGACAATTTTTGGATTGCATACGACAAAATCATAGCTACGAAAGACAGTGCCCAACAAATTGCTCATTTAAGAGACCTTTATCTTGAAAAGGGGACAGAAGGTTTAAAAGGAATAATTGAAGTGCGTAATTATTCTGAAAAAGAGTTTATTGATTGGATAGCGCAAAATCCAAAATTTTGGAATTCTATAAGACCTAATACATTAAAAGTAAAAGGTCTTTATTCCAAAATAGACGCCAACATTAAAAAGCTAAAAAAAGCTTATCCTGATTTAAAGCCATCAACAATTTATTTTACTATTGGTGCTTTTAAAACAGGTGGAACAATTCAGGGAAACAAAGTTTTGATCGGAAGTGAATTATCATTAGCAGACAAGACAACTATAGTAGATGAATTACCAAGTTGGCTACAATCATTTTATAAAGCACAAAACCCATTAAATGAACTACCTCTTTTGTGTACTCACGAATACATACACACACAACAGAAAGAAATAGTTGAAAATTTACTTTCTATGTGTTTGTATGAAGGCGTTGCAGAATTTATTTCTTGTAAAGTTACAAATACAAAATCGCACGTCCCTGCCATTGAATTTGGAAAAGCTAACCAAAAAATTGTAGTTGATAAGTTTGTAACCGACCTTTTTACAATGACAAATAATTACAATTGGTTGTGGGGCGAAAACATGAATGAACTAAAAGTGAGAGATTTGGGCTACTTTATCGGATATGAAATTTGTGAACGATATTACAATCTTTCAAAAAGCAAGTCCAAAGCAATTAAAGAGCTTATTGAACTTGACTATACCAATGAAATAGAAGTCGAGCGGATAGTCAATTCAACGAAATTGCTACCGAAAACATTAGAAGAACTCTACAAGGAATACGATAATCTACGACCAACGATTGTTTCAATACTACCATTTGAAAATGGAAATCAAAAAGTCAAGGCCGGAATCATTCAAATTTCAATAAACTTTTCCGAAGAAATGGACACCAACTACAGAGGATTTGATTACGGTCCGCTTGGAGAGAACTATATTTATACATTCAAACAACTTCTTGGTTGGAGCAATAACAATAAAACTATAACTATAGAAGTTGAAGTTGAACCAAATAGGCAATATCAGGCATTGATAACAAACAGATTTAGAAGTAAGAATGGGTTTGCACTAAAACCATATTTAATTGATTTCAAGACAGATGAATAAAAGCACTACTGCTAAAAAAGTATTGCCAAAAGCGGGGCTGAACGGCTTCGATTGGACATTTGTTTAAGGTTCAACGGCAGTAATTGTATTGAATTTATTTGCTAAAATTGTGACACATCGATGATTCGCAAAACGTTAACCGCACTATTCGATTCCCATCGCGCTAGAGTTTACAGCAGATATCTACCATGCGATTCGTATATTTACAAATAAGTTAAACCTTGATGGTATGAAAGCACCAAGCAACAGTCTGATTAATAATTATTTCAAGCTCTTGAAAAGCTTGAGTCCTAATGATAAATTAGAACTCATTACTTAACGTGAGTTCGATATAAAAATCAAAGTTAGAAATCATTTAAATAGTTGATTAATAC